>CAINXC010000069.1 GCA_903854655.1 uncultured Verrucomicrobiota bacterium
GAAGATGCAAGATTCAAGACGGCAAGATCCAAGATCTGAATTGCTGCCGTCGCCCCTTTCCTTCTCCCAGCCACCATCAGCCTCAGGTCTTGGATCTCGAATCTTATCGTCTTGCATCTTCTCCCATGTCCTTCACCACCTCTCTTCGCCTTCTCCCGCGCCCTTTCTGGGTGCTGGTGGGGGCTACGTTTGTGAACAGGTTCGGCGTGTTCGTCTGGCCTTTCCTGACATTGTATATCACGCGCAGCGGCAACACTGCGGCGCAGGCCGGCTGGGCGGTGTCCGCCTATTCCGCCGGGGCCTTTGCCGCAGCGTGGGCGGGGGGCTGGCTGGCGGACCGGATGGGACGGAATGTGACGATGGCGGTCTCCTCGCTGGGCAGCGCCGTGTGCATGATGGCCATGTCTCAGACGACGGACTGGCGCGGGCTTTCGGCGCTTGCCTTCCTTACGGGCTTGGTCGCCGAGGCCGGGGGCCCCGCCAGCATCGCCCTGGTGCAGGACATTGTGCCTGCGGAGCAAAGGGTGGCGGCGTACGCTGTCCAACGGTTCGCCGTCAATTTGGGCTGGTCGCTGGGCCCGGTGGTGGCGGGCATGCTGGCGGAGCATTCCTTCTTCTGGCTGTTTGCCGTGGATGCGGCGACTTCGGCCTTCTTTGGCATGGTGGCCTGGATCTGCCTGCCTCGCGGCAGGCGCGCGGAAGCCCACCTGGCGGGCTGGGGTGTTGCCTGGCGATCCATCCGCCGCAACCGACCCTTCCTCGCCTTGTTTGGCGTGTGTCTTTGCTGCTCGTGGACGTTCCGGCAGACTTCCACCACCTTCATGCTGCACCTGCGGGAATCCGGCCATTCGATGAGCTGGTCTGGCATGATCCTCGCGCTCAATGGCATCATGATCTGCACCCTGGAGATGCCGTTTGCCGCAGCTACCAGCCGGGTGCCCGCCCGTGCCATGATTGCGATGGGCAATGTCTTGATGGGTGCGGCCTATCTCGCTCTTATCGGGCGGTCACCGCTGTGGATCTTCGGCCTGTGCATGGTGATCCTCACGACGGGCGAAATGTTTGCCTTCTCGCGCCAGCAGGCCTATGCGGCAAGTCTCGCGCCAGAGGACATGCGCGGGCGCTACGCCGGGTTCACCAGCTTTGCCTGGGCAATTGGCGGCATCATCAGTTCCGCCGGCGGCCTGCAGTTGTACGGTATCAGCCCCAATGCCGTGTGGATCACCTGCGCCGCCCTTGGGATGGTGGCGGCCACACTCATGATCGGCACGAGGCAGAAGACGTGAGCATCGTGTTCCCATGTCAGTGGCATCGCCCTTTTCGTCTTCTCGAAAAAGGCGACCCAGCCAGGCTTGTTCCTTAATGCCCCGTTTTCACGGCATTGGTGCTCAGTTCCTTGGGTGGGTGGAAACCCAGGGCGAGGATGACTGCGGCAGAAAGCGACAAACCTGAAGCCATCAGGAACAGGGAATGAAAATCCTTGTGGAAAACGGTTTCGTAGAGCCAGGGCGCCGTCATGTTTACGACAAGGGGACCAAGGCCGAGAATCATCATGTTGAACAGGCCCTGGGCGCTTGACCGCACATCCTTGGGAAACACTTCGTCCACAAAGATATAGACCGTGGCAAAGAAGAAGGCGTAGCACACGCCGTGCAGCAGGATGCTCAACACCACGGGCACTTGGTGCGGTGCCAGGGCGAAAACGGTGAAGCGCACGGTGTGGCCCAGGATGCCGAGCACCATCGTCCACTTCCAGCCCAGCTTCTTGAGCACTGTGCCCAGCACGATCATCGTGAGAATCTCCGCCACCTGGCCCAGCTTCATGGTCAGCGCAATCCAGTTGCCAGGGACACCGATTTCGCCCAGAAAGCGCCCGGTCCAGGAGAAGTACATTTGCAGCAGGCCCGCGTCGATGAAGGCCATGATCCACAGCAGCATGACGAAGGGCAGGGCCAGCAGTTTGAAAGCTTTCAACCAGGCCAGGTTGCTTTCACCCGCCAGTGCTGCTTTTGGCGGGGTGTGTGGCAGGGTGAGGCTGAACGCCGCCAGCAAGAGGGAGATGATGCCGGAGACCGTGAAGGTCCAGGTAGTGGCCTTGATCAGTGCGGCCCCCTGCAGGGGGGTGCCAAAGACCTGGCTGATCCAGGTGGCAAAGCCGGCCTGGCTGAGAGCGGGGATCTTGCTCCAGTCCGCCAGCAGGAAAACAAAGGGCGTGGCGGCCAGAATCCAGCCAACCGTGCCGCCCATGCGCACCCAGCCGAATTCCTTTTGGGCATCCTTCATGGCGGCAAAGGCGATGCCATTGGCGATGGAAATGGTGGGCACGTACACGAAGCAGTGCACCGCCATGAGCACCAGCATGGTGGTGAAATCGGTGGTGCGCGCCAACC
>CAINXC010000070.1 GCA_903854655.1 uncultured Verrucomicrobiota bacterium
CACCCACCACCAAACCCAGCGGACCCAACCGCGAAAACCGGCTGAGCCAGCTCGACTGCATCCTGCAGCTCCAGGCTTCCAAGACCGAGTTCTATCAGGGCGAGGTGGTGCCCGTCGCCGCCACCCTTTATGTGCCCGGCTCGGTGCAGCTTCTGCGCCCCGGCCTGATCGAAGTGGAGAAGAAGGACTTCGCCATCCAGCGCTTCCCGCAGATGGGCGAGCAGTCGCTGGAGACCCTCGGGCGCATCCGTTACCGCGCCTACACGTTCAACACCACGCTCTCGGCCTTGAAGCCGGGCAAGGCCACCATCGGCCCGGCGAAGATGGAAAACCTCGTCGATATTCCCATGAACAACACCAATGGCATGGGCAGCTTCTTTGGATTCCCCCAGATGGACCGGAAGCGGGTCACCGTGGAAGCCCAGGAAATCACGGTGAACGTCCTGCCCCTCCCTGCCGAAGGCAAGCCGAAGAGCTTTGGCGGTGCGGTGGGCGATTTTACCATGCAGGCGACCACCTCCTCGCACGATGTGAGCGTGGGAGATCCCGTTTCCGTGGACCTGGTGGTGCAGGGCCAGGGCAATTTCGACGCCCTCGACGCCCCCAAGCTGAGCGATGAATCGGGCTGGAAGGTGTACCCCGCACGCCGCTACAACGTCGATACCTCGGACCCGAACACCGTCGATCTGCTGAACCGTCGCATCGGCTTTGCCACCATTCTGGTGCCGGAAAAGGTGCTGCCCGCCGTGCCGCCGTTTGAATTCTCCTTCTTCAGTCCGCGCACCAAGCAGTACACGACGCTTCGTTCCGAGGCGATCCCGCTCACCATCAAGCCTTCCGAAAAGGTGGTGCCGCCGGTCATCGCCGCAGCGGCGGCTCCGGTGGCGGGCGCACCCGGTGCCGCCCAGCCGCAGAACAATCCTGTTCCGGAGCCTGACATCACGGACATCCTCATGCGCCTGCCCCCGCAGCCGCACTGGGCCATCGCCGCCGTGCCGTTGGCCTCGGACAGGGTCTTCGGCGGGGTGAATCTGCTGTTGTTTCTCGGCTTCCTCGGCTTTGTGGGCGCTCATTGGTACCAACGCTGGCGCCTGCGCCAGTCCCTTTCAGGGGACCTGGAGCGCAAGGAATGGCTGCGGGAGGTGGAAAGCCCGGGCCTCAGCGAGGCGGAGTTCTATCGCCGTGCCGCACGATACTTCCACCGCTACGGAGCCGGCACTGATTCGGCGGCTGCGAAACGGCTGCTGGAGAGGTACGAAATGCTCAATTTTGCCGGTCCTTCGGCCGGGGCTGGTCCGGTCATTCCTGCGGAGCGGGCGGAGGTTCTCGCTCTGCTGAAACAACTCAAGCCGGTGTCCTCATCGCCACCTCCGCTGCCTCGGGTGGCAGCCCTGCTGCTGGTCCTGATGGCGGGCAGCCTTCACGCCGCCGAACCGGATGCCGCCAGCCGCTATCAGGCCGCCGCCAAGGCCCTGGAAAAGGGCGACTACAAGGGCGCGAAGGCCCTGGGCGAAGCCCTTGTGAAGGAGGGGAACATTGGCCCGGAGGTGTTCACCCTCCTTGGGCATGCCGTCTACAAGCAAAAGGACCCCGGTGGCGCCGCCATCTGGTATCAGCGCGCGCGCCTCTTTCCAGGGGTGATTCCTGAGGTGAACCAGAATCTGCGGCACATCGAGGAGCGGGCGCCTTTTTTCAGTTTTCAACGCGGCAGCGCATTCGCAGGGCTGGCGCTCCTGGCCAGCCACAATCAGTGGTTGGGCCTCGCCACCATCGGCCTCTGGCTGGTGGTGTTCAGCTTGGCTTATCTTGTTCTCACCGCCTGGTCGCGCGTGCTCTGGTGGTGGGTGGCGGTGGCTGTGCTCGGCAGGGTGATCACGCGGCTTGGCGTGATGTTCCTGGCGGGCCCTGCTGAGCAAGGGCTGCCGCCGTCACCTTCCTTGTGGGCGCTCATCATTGGAACTTTGGGAGTGATTGTGATGCTGGCAAGCATCGCCGGCATGGCGGTTCATTTGCTCGTCCTCTCCCGCCATCGTGCGGCGGCAGGCATTGTCACGGGGCTTGGCGCGCTCCTTCTTCTTTTAGGAGCCGCAGGCATGGTTTCGCGCCCGGACTTTGCGAGCCTGGAAAACCTCGCCTTTGTCACGGATGCCAATTCCATGGCCCACACCGCCGCCACCCAGATCAGCGGACATGTCATCCTGGTGCCTCCGGGAAGCACCGTGCGCAAGCTGGAGGTGCGTGGCGCGTGGACCTACGTCGAGATCCCGCAGGCGAGGGCTGAAGAGAACCTGCGCGGCTGGCTGCCCACCTCAGGCCTGGTGCCCGTCTGGCCCTATGAGCCGGGTCTGCTGCCGTGAGTCGTGCAGTGTGGAGTTTCATCTCGCACCTTGAGCAGCCCACGATCCAAGGAGCGATCGGCGTCCGCCGTCGTTCGGCGCCGCCGAGGTGTGTGGCCCATCGCTTTTTCTTCGCAGCCGTGGGTTCTTGAGAGATGACGAGACGTCATCTCTCCTTGGATCGTCGATCCTTCGGCGTCAGTGGTGCTGTGGCGGCCCGGTCTTGAGGGGCCGAGGCGTCACTGCACGCTTTTTTGTGGGCCGGTCGAAGGTGACCGCCGCCACAGCCAGTCCTTCCCGGCCTTGCCTCCATCATCCCTGGCATCCGGGCCGGCTGACCACAGCAGGTAGCCGCCGTTTTTCTGCGGACACCTTGGTGCAAGAACCCTTTCCCCATTGCCCCGCCCCTGGCTCATCACAAATTGCTGGCGGGTCATGAATTGTTGATAGACAGTCCGGTCCCTTTGCGGAGACGGAGCCAACCCCGGCTTTGCCTGCTGCGACCCTCCTCCCATGATCGCGTACGAATCCCTGCAAAATTACCTTCGCACGAACTCCCTCAACTGGCTGGTGACAGGCGGTGCCGGTTTCATCGGCTCCCATTTGGTGGAAAAGCTGCTTTCGCTCGGGCAGCAGGTGGTCGTGCTCGACAACCTGGCGACCGGCAAACGCGAGAACCTGGACAGCGCCATCCAGGGGGCGCCC
>CAINXC010000071.1 GCA_903854655.1 uncultured Verrucomicrobiota bacterium
GTACAGCAGCTTGAAAACATGACGGCCCGTGCCGACAGGGCCGGGGGTGTTGTCAATGGCCCGTTGCAAAATGCGGTTGAGAGCGCCCGTGCCGACGCGATTCTGGGCACCTTCGCGCACCTTCTCAATCATCTTGAAGAGCTTGTCCAGGCCCTGCTTCTTGCTCGCCGAAGTCGGCACCATGGGCGCGTAGCTCAGGAAGAAAAATTCCGGGCGCATCAGCGCTTCCAGCTCCTCCTTGCGCTCTGTCGGGCGGGCGGAAGGATGAAACAGGTCCCACTTGTTCATCACGATGATGCAGGGCTTGCGCTCCTCCAGGATAAGCTGCGCAATCTTGCGGTCCTGGGCCTTGGCGCCTTCTGCGCAGTCCACCACCAGCAGGCACAGATCCGCGCGCCCAATGCTGTGGATCGCCTGCTGCACGCTGTAGTACTCCACGTCCGTGTCCACGTTCGACTGCTTGCGGATGCCCGCCGTGTCGATCAACTGATAAGGCATGCCGTTCACCTCGCAGTGCACATCCAGCGCGTCGCGTGTGGTCCCGGCCAGCGGGCTCACAATCGCACGCTGCTGGTTCAGAATGGCGTTCACCAGCGATGACTTCCCAGCATTGGGCCTGCCAACAATCGCCAGTTTCAAAGGCTGCGCGCGCCGCGCCGCCTTCTTCGCGTCCATGTCATCATGGTCCAGCTCCTTCTGGTCGGGTTGCGCGACCAGCCCCAGCTTCGCCGAAATGCAGTCCACCAGCGGCATGATGCCCAGGCCGTGCGCCGCGCTCACGTCGAAGTGCTCGGCAAATCCCAGCTTGGAGAATTCAGCGGCGCCGAGCCGGCGCTTTGGCGAATCCGCCTTGTTGTTGACAAGGATCACCGGCTTCGAGGTCTTGCGCAGCAGCTTCGCCAGGGTCATGTCGATGGGCGTCATGCCTTCGACCACGTCCACCACGAACAGCAGCAGGTCGGCCACGTCCAGCGCGATGCTCGCTTCCGTCTGCACCTGGTCGGTGAGCACATCAGCGGTGTTGGCGCCGATGCCGCCCGTGTCCATCAGTTCAAACACCTCCGGCCCGCGCCGGCATTCGGCGATGATGCGGTCACGCGTCACCCCGGGCATGTCATGCACGATGGAAATGTTCTTCCCGGCCAGACGATTGAACAGGGAAGAGTTGCCGACATTGGGTCGGCCGACGATGGCGACGATTGTACGAGGCTGGGTTGGCATGTCCTGATGATTGGAGCTGACGAATTCCGTCAGCGAGATTGATCCCGCCAGACAAGACGCTGAAAAAGGCCGCCACGGCAGCACTCCACATGGCAGGTGGAAAGCGGATGTCCAGCATTACCCACAGCAAGGCCACGATCTGGCAGAAGGTGGAAACCTTCCCCGTCCAGTGCGCCTTGATGCGGCAACGGCCCGCAATGTGGTCGATCAGGAACGCCCCCGCCACGCTCAGCACGTCCTTGGAAATCACGATCACCGGGAACCACAGGGGAAAGCGCTGCGGCCAGGCGGTGAAGCTCAGCGTCAGGATGGCCGCCAGCATCAAGAGCTTGTCCGCCAGCGGGTCCAGGATCGCCCCCAGGGGCGTCTTCTGGTTGTAATGCCGGGCGATGTAGCCGTCCAGCGCATCACTCAGCGCCGCCAGGGCGAAAACAAAGGTGGCCGCATGGCGCAGCCGCTCATCCGGCGCCCCCCGCGCCACGCTGTCCCCATAATAAACCCCAAACCCGATGAACACGGGCACCAGCAGAATGCGGAAAATGGAGATCTTGTTGGCGGTCGTCACGGGGGACGCCACACATAGCCCAGGCCCAGGGGGGATTCAACCGGGGATGCGAGGGGACAAGGACCGTTTTATCCCGATCTATCTCTCGGCTTCAATGGTGGATGGCAGTGCCCCTCTTCAAGCCCTCTCGAAAGCTGGGGATGAAAGAGCCGGTGCCCGACTTCGTTCCCAGCCTCGCCTTCGGCTCCCCACCTCCCCTGCCCTTTTTTCAATGAAACTCATTCCTCTTGCCCTCTTCATCGCGCTCGTATCCACCACATCCAGGGCGGAGGACGCGGCGCCAGCTTCAAAGGGGCAGCGCGTTTTCACCTGCGCTCACAGTTTCCACGGTTTCGTGTACCGCCAACTGGCCGAAATGGCGGCGAACGCGGGCATCAAGGACCACCAGAATGTCGGCATGTCGAGCATCGGCGGCTCGCGCGTGATCCAGCATTGGGATGTGGCGGACGAGAAGAACAAGACCAAGGCGGCGCTGAAGGCGGGGAATGTGGACGTGCTCACCCTTTCGCCCATCTGGATGCCGGATGAGGGCATCGACAAATTCGCAGCCCTGGCCTTCGAGTACAACCCGGCCATCCGTGTCACCGTGCAGGAGTTCTGGCTTCCGAACGACACCTATGAGCCGCGCTACCCTTTGGAAACACGCAAGCAGGTGGACCATGATGCCACCAACGTCGCGGAGCTGAAGGAAAAGCAAACCCACTATGACAATGACGTGGACGAGTACGTCAAAGGCATCAACAAGCGGCTCGGCAAGGGCGTGATTGTCACCGTGCCAGTCGGGCAGGCGGCGGCGGCGCTGCGCGCGAAAATCGTCGCGGGCGAGGTGCCGGGCCTGGCCAAACAATGGGATCTGTTTCGCGACATGTGGGGCCATCCCCAGGTGCCTCTCCAGATCTTGTCAACCTACTGCCACTTTGCCGTGATCTACAAGCGCAGCCCGGTGGGCCTGCCGGTGCCTTCCGAGTTTACCAAGTCGAAAAAGCCGGAGTGGGATGCCAAGCTGAATCTCCTGCTGCAGGAGCTGGCCTGGGACGCCGTCATTCACCATCCCATGAGCGGTGTCACGGCAGAGACGAAATGACGGTGGTCGCCCGTTATTTTCCGCGTCCAGCTCCGTATGTCTCAGCCACCATGATAACCACTCCGCGTTTCCTCTCCTGTTTCACGGCCCTTGCCGTGGCTTGCCTGAGTCTCCCCTGCCTTGCCGAAAATCAGCCGCCGCCCGGATTCGTTGCGCTGTTCAATGGCCAGGACCTCACCGGCTGGCAGGGCGGCAGCACCTTTGATCCGGCGAAGCTGAAGGCTATGACGCCTGAGGAGCGCACCGCCAAAATCGCAAAGTGGACGGACACGATGAAGGACCACTGGACTGTGGAAAAGGGCGAACTGGTCAACGATGGCAAAGGTGATTACGCCACCACGATCAAGGACTTCGACGACTTCGAGCTGCTGGTCCAGTACAAGACCGTCGCCGGCGCCGACTCCGGCGTGTACCTGCGCGGCTGCCCGCAGGTGCAGATCTGGGACACCAACCAGCCCAGCCTGCCCGAAAAGCCCGACCGCAACCCCCGGCTGGGTTCCGGCGGCCTGTTCAACAACACCCCGCACGCCCCCGGCCGCGATCCCCTGGTGAAGGCCGACAAGCCCTTCGGCGAGTGGAACCAGTTCCGCATCATCATGACCGGCTCATATGTCACCGTTAGGTTCAACGACCAGCTCGTCGTGGATCACGCGATCCTGGAAAACTACTTCGACCGCAAGAGCCCCGTGCCCGCCACCGGCCCCGTCCAGTTGCAGACCCACGGCGGCGAGATCCGCTGGCGCAACATCTTCCTCCGTGAAATCGGCAGCGAGGAAGCGGCGAAGATCCTTGCCACCAAGGGCAGGAGCGCTGCAAGGTAACGTCGAAAAATGAAAAAGGATGCGGAAACAGCGCGGTCCAAAAGCCGCCCTGTTTCTGCGATCCTTGCGTTCTTTGCGGTTATTCCCTTTTTGCGAGTTCTGGGCAATTCGCGGCGTACCTTTCCGCTTCCCGTTCAGCCGTCACCCATTTCTCGTTTATGAACAAGCAGCTCGGTCTTCTCCTCTCGCTCTCCGGCCTCCTCCACGCCGCCGATCTCAAGCCCGATGCCACCACGGACATCCCGGAAAGCGCCAAGCGCACCGTGGTGCTGACGCGCGGTGCCGACCACTCCCCGCTCAGCACTCCAAAAGCTGATCTGCCCCCCGGCATGGAACTGGTCACCGCCGCCGCCGCCCCCCTCGTCACGCATCCCATCATGGGCTGCCTGGACGACAAGGGCCGGCTGTTCATCGGCGACGCCACGGGCGTGAACTGGAACAAGAAGCAGCTCGAAGCCAATCAGCCCAACCGCGTGCTGATGCTGGAGGACACGGACGGTGACGGCGTGTTCGACAAGAGCACGATTTTTGCCGACAAGATGACCTTCCCGCAGGGAGCTTGCTGGCTCGACGGCTCGCTCTACGTCTGCTCGCCTCCCGGCCTGTGGAAGCTCACGGACACCGATGGCGACGGCGTGGCGGACAAGCGTGAACTCATCGTCAGCGGCTTTGAATACACCGGCAACGCGGCGGACGTGCACGGACCCTTCCTGCATCCCAACGGCCGCCTCTACTGGTGCCACGGGCGCAAGGGCCACAAGGTCATCGGCAAGGAAGGCACCGTGGTGCATGAGGGCCTGGCCAGCGGCATCTGGAGCTGCAAGCCCGATGGCAGCGATGTGCAGTGGCATTCCCTGGGCTGCGGCGACAATCCGGTGGAAGTCGATTTCACGCCGGAAGGCGAGGTCATCGGCGTGCAGAACCTCTACTACTCGCAGCCGCGCGGCGACACCCTCGTCCACTGGCTTTACGGCGGCATCTATGAGCGCCCGGACCAGATGAAGGCCATCGAGGGCCTGCCGCGCACGCTGGAGCACATGCCGGTCATGTTCAATTTTGGCCACGTCGCCGTCAGCGGCTGCTGCTTCGCACGCAAGGGAGTTCTGTTTCCTAACAGCCCGCTGCCATTTCTTGTCACCCACTTCAACACCCAGAGCGTGGTGCGCATGGATCTGACGCCGGAGGGCGCGACTTACAAGGCCACCGAGAACGAGTTCCTGAAGCTGCACGACCCCGACATCCACCTCACCGACGTGATGGAGGACAAAGACGGTTCGCTGCTCGTGCTCAACACCGGCGGCTGGTTCCGCATCGGCTGCCCGTCCAGCCTCATGGCGAAGCCGGACATCGCAGGCGCCATCTACCGGGTGCGCAAAACCGGCCCCAAGACACCTGTGGTCGTCCAGGAGGACAAGCACGAGGGAAAGAGAAGCTGGGAGATCAAGGATGAAGCCGAGGCGCGCGCCCAGCTCATCGCCCATGCCAGCACTCATGCCACGGTTCATGCCTGCGAATGGATCGCCCTGCACCACGCCGCCGAGGAGGCCACCACCGCCGAGCTGGTGAAGATGCTGGCCCAGCCTCTCGATCCCTCGATGGAACACATTGTGATGCACGCGCTCATTGCATCGGACTGGAGCGGCCTTGCCGAGCTGCAGAAGAAGCCTGCCAGCCCTGCCTTGATCCGCCGTCTGCTGGTGGTCACGGAGCAGGCCGCCGAGGATGGCGCGAGCCAGAATGTGAACCTAGGTATCGCGGGCGAGCACCTCGACGCCTCCGATCCCGACCTGGCGCGGGCGGCCCTGGGCGTGGTCACACGGCATGTCGAGTCCGATGAACTGGTGGGCCCCGCCCTTGCCAAATGGGTCGCTGCCAAGCCCTCGGCGGAACAATTGAAAGCCCTGGAAGGCTTCTGCGGAGCCTTGATCGCCCAGCCGAACGCCCAGAAGCTGGTGACCAGCATGCTCTCGCACAAGTCCGCCCCAGTGCGCGCGGCCGCCCTGCGTGTCCTTGCCGGCCAGACCGCCGGTGCGGTCAGCAAGGAGTGGCTCAAGCCCCTGGAAAGGCTGCTCGATGAGGCCGCCAAGGGCAAAGGCAGCGCGCCCGTGCTCCTCGATGCGCTCAAGAAGCTCAAGGACGAGCGTTTCAATCCGAAGCTCCAGGCGATTGCCAATGACGCCAAGCAGCCGCTGCCTCTGCGCCTGAAGGCGCTCGATGCAATGAAGGGCGGCAAGATCACGCCGGAAACCTTTGCCCTGCTGCAATCCGTGCTCACCGGCACCACCTCGTCCGCCTCGGCCCGCATCCAGGCCGCCGCCATGCTTGCCGCCGCGCCGCTGGATGCCACCCAGCTCGCCGCCCTTGCCCCCGCCCTCGCCAGTGTGGGCCCGATTGAATTGAAGGAGCTGGTCGCCCTGGTGCGCCACGCCAAAAGCCCCGAAATGGCCCGGATCATGGCGGCGGAGCTGGCGAAGAATCCTGCGCTCATCAGCCAGCAGGAAAGCGTGTACCGCACCGCCTTCAGCGCACAGCCGCCCGAGATCTTTGAAACTGTCCTGCTGCCCGCCCTGCATCAGGCCAGCGACGCCATCGACGCCAAGAAGCGCCTGCTCGTGCCCCTGGCTGACAAGGCCGCCGCCGGCGATCCCGCTGCCGGGCGCGCCGTGTACGAGAGCGGTCGCGGCACCTGCATTGCCTGCCATCAGATCGGTGACAAAGGCCGCCCCATCGGCCCCAACCTGTCCAAGATCGGCTCCATCCGCACCGAGCGCGACATCGTCGAAAGCATCCTCTTCCCCAGCAACACCCTGGCCCGCGACTACGAGGCCCACATCATCGAAACCAGCGACGGCCAGAGCATCACCGGCGTGATCAAGAGCCACACCGCCGAGGGCCTGCTGGTGGTCGATGCCGCCGGCCAGGAGAAGAACCTGCCCAACACCCAGATCGTCAGCGACACCCAGCTCACCACCAGCCTCATGCCCATGGGCCTGGACCTCACCCTGCCCGAGAAAGACCTCCTGGATTTGGTGGCTTTCTTGCGCAGTTTGAAGTGAGGTGGCGACGCTTGGAATCATGGGTCCGTGGCGATTCCATTGGTAAACCCCAGTCGCAGACAGGCGTGCGCCTCCATCCCCCCAAGGGCCTTAGGCTCAATGTGTTTTTGTCACCCAAACTCATACGCAAGCTGAGAAGGGTGGCTCCCAATCACAAGCGCAAAGGAGCCAGATGACATCAATTGACCCATGATGTATAAAACGCATCATGACACGCACCCAAATCCAATTTCCTGATCCGCTTTACCAGCGGCTCAAAAAAATTGCCGAGCAAC
>CAINXC010000072.1 GCA_903854655.1 uncultured Verrucomicrobiota bacterium
GGACTGCGGCTTCTGGATGCTGAAGCGCTCGGTCGCCGACCGCAAAATCGAAGCACTGGCGAAGGGCCGCGATCTGTTCGAGGGACGGTAGTCGGCAAGAATAGGCGAAAGATTCGGCGCCCATGGCATGATCAGGGCTTGCCACCCTACCGACCATGAACCGCCGCACCCTTCTCCGCACCGCGCTCGCGCTTCCCGCCCTCGGCTTGCAGTCTTCGGTGATCGAAGCTGCTGAGCCGGGCTTGATCGACTGCAACATCTGGCTGGGCGACCATCCCTGCCGTGAACTGCCCTGGCACGGGACGCGTGCCATCGCCGACACCCTGCGAGCACGCGGCGTAAGCGAAGCCTGGGCAGGCACCTTCGATTCGCTGCTGCACAAGGACCTTGCTGCGGCCAACGCCCGGCTCGCAGCGGAATGCCGCACGACCAAGGGCCTGATCAAACCGGCGGGGGCCATCAACCCCCGTCTTCCCAACTGGCAGAACGACGTGGATCGCTGCGTGCAGCAGCATGGGATGAAAGCCATCCGCCTCATTCCAAACTACCATGCCTACACTCTCGATGATCCCCTGTTTGGTGAAGTCCTAACGGCCGCAATCCATCATGGGTTGCTGGTGCAGATTGCCGCGCAGATGGAAGACGAACGCACCCAGCATCCACTGCTCCGCGCCGCTCCTGGGAACCTGAAGCCTCTCGCCGCCGCCTTCCTGCGCCAGCCGGAAGCGCGCGTCATGGTCCTCAATGCCAATCGAGCGATGTCCATGACCGCGCTGCAAAACTGCCCCGTCTGGCTTGATGTCGCGATGCTCGAAGGTGTCGGCGGCATTGAGAGCCTGCTCAAGGACTGGCCTCTGGAGAAGCTTGTCTTTGGCTCGCACGCCCCGTTCTTCTACTGGGACTCTGCCAAGCTTAAGCTGCAGGAATCCGAACTCACTGCCACACAGCTCGCGGCGATCACCCATGGCAATGCCAGCCAGCTTTCGAGTTGATCACCGCACGCCCCAAAAAAAGAGGCTCCCGGGCAGCGGAGCCCGGGAGCCATACGATCCAGCAACCAACAACGACGGAGGATCGAACAAAGCTCGGCTTGCGCTTCACTCTGTTGTCTTTGAAGACCAGCTTCTTGGACACCCCCATGTTAAAAACTTTTAACGGCAGGTCAACTCCCGTCCGGCCTTTTTTCAAAAAACAGGCTCCATTCTCATTCCTGATAGGCGACTTTATTTACTGGCCCCAGTAATTTCAGACCTTCGTGGCTTGACAGACGAAACCTAACGGAACCACTAGGCGTCCAAAAGGAAAGTTGTTCACGATGCCTGTGAACAATTCAAAAGTGAGAATGTGAATTCTTCATTTTGAGCAGCTTGGTTTGTGCGTTCGGCAGCAAACGGTTCCGGCCCTCTGGGCTCCGCGTTGAACAATTATTTACCGCAATAAACCTGGAAAATCAGTTATTGGCGAGTCTGGCCTTCTCCAAAAACCAGGTATTTATAGCTAGTCAACTCAGCCAAGCCCATTGGGCCACGGGCGTGGAGCTTGTCCGTGCTGATGCCAATCTCGGCCCCGAAGCCAAATTCGCCGCCGTCATTGAACCGGGTGCTGGCATTCCACAGCACCACGGCAGAATCGACGTTGTGCATGAAATGCCGGGCCACCGCTGCATCGCGGGTGATGACGCTGTCCGTGTGGTGCGAGCCGTAAGCGTTGACGTGATCAATCGCTTCGTCCACACCACCCACCGTCTTGATCGAAAGGATCAGATCAAGATACTCTGTGGTCCAATCCGCCTCGGTGGCGTGCTTGGCTGATGGTGGAAGATGTGCAAGAGCCTCGTCATCCGCCCGCATCTCCACACCAGCTTCCAACAACCCGGCGCCGACCTTGGGGTAGAATGCCGCAGCAACATCGCGATGCACCAGCAGCGATTCCAACGCATTGCAAACGCCGGGCTTCTGGCATTTGGAATTGATGACGATGCTGGCGGCCATGTCCAGATCCGCATCCGGGTGCACGTACACGTGGCAGACGCCATCGTAATGCTTGATGACGGGCATGCGCGCAGTGGAGACCACCTTCTCGATCAAGCCTTTCCCTCCGCGTGGGATGATCAGGTCAATGAACTGGTCCATCTGCGCCATGTGCACAACGCTGGAGCGGTCGGTGAAGGGGATGAGCTGAATGCTGTTGGCCGGCAGCCCCGCCTTGGCACCGCCAGACTGGAGGGCCTCGGCCAGCGCGTTGTTGGAATGAATCGCCTCCGAGCCGCCGCGCAGGATCGTGGCATTGCTGGTCTTGAAACAAAGCGATGCCGCGTCCGAAGTGACGTTGGGCCGGGACTCGAAGATGATGCCGATGACACCAATGGGCACCCGCACCTTCTGAATGTGCAGACCGTTCGGCCGGGTCCACTCCGCGAGCTGCTCGCCAACCGGATCAGGCAGGGCGGCCACCTCGCGAAGGGCCTCCGCAATGGCTTCCAGGCGTTTGGGGTTGAGCATCAGGCGGTCGATCATGGCCTTGCTCAAGCCATTGCTCTCAGCCTGGGCGAGGTCCTTTGCGTTGGCCTCCAGGATGGCTTCCTGCCTGGCCACCACACCATCCGCCATGGCGCACAGAATGGTGTTCTTCTGGTCGGTGGACAGCTTCACAAGCTCACGTGAAGCAGCGCGGGCCTTGCGGCCCATGTCCAGGATGGCGGTCTTGATCTCGTCTGAAGTCATGGCAAGGAATCTTTGGCAGGGTACGTCCGGCGGTCGCCTGGGGTGTGCGTCATTGCAGGCGCTTCACGGTGAACCGGGTGCATGTTCCCTGCCCTGCGATCACTGCGGGGATCTGTTCGGCCTGCCGCCCGCTGGCAATGATGCACTCGACACCGCCGTTGACGGCCTCCTGCACGGCGCGCAGCTTTGAAGCCATCCCGCCGGTGCCAAGACTGCTCTTGTCGCCACTGGCGTGGTGAATGACCTCATCCACGTCATCCACCACTGGAATGGGGCCGTCCTGAGGCCGGGTGGAGTCCTTGAGGAGACCGGGAGCGCTGGTCAGCAACAGCAGAATGTCGGCCCCCCAGAGCAGGGCCACTTGGGAGGACAGCTTGTCATTGTCGCCAAAGCGCAGTTCCTCGATGGCCACGCTGTCGTTTTCATTGATCACCGGCACCACCTGCGGAAATTCCAGCAAACGGACCAGGGTGCTGCGCACCCGCTCCGCGCGATCAGGATTGCCTAGATCCTCATGGGTCAGCAGCAACTGGGCAACGTGCAAATCGTGATCGCGCAGCAGAGATTCATAGGCGTGCATCAGATGCGTCTGGCCCACAGCGGCGCAGGCTTGCAGCGTGGTCATGTCGCCGGGACGCTCCTTGAACTGCATGGGCCGCAGGCCCGAGGCCACCGCCCCGCTGCTCACCACCACGCAGGAATGGCCCGCCTGCTTCAGCAGGGCCACCGCTTCCACCAGCTTGCGCATCTGCACGGGGTCTGGCTCCACGCTGTGGAGTTTGGTGAGAATGCCGGAGCCGAATTTGAGAACGATGCGCTTGCCGCTGGTCATGGAAGGGCGCGGAATATGCTCCGACAATCCCAACAGGCAACCGCGAAGCACCTTCACTCCCCCCGCCCAATTCCGAACTCATTGCCCACGCGTACCACCTTGCCGTTCTGCATCTGCACCTCGATCAGCTTGGAACTGCAAAACGGCTTGCCGTTTTCATCCCGCAACGTGGCGATCTGCTTCTTTGTGCGAGCATCGAAGACATCAGGGGTGTGGCACCAGGCGTAGTGGCCGTCCAGGCTGAAATTGACCCAGCCGTGGCCGCCCTGGCTGAGATCGACATGTCCTTTTTCCTTCGGCGGCATGACCGTGGCATCGAAGATGAAGAGCTTCTTGCCGACCTGGTCGCTGATCCACAGCTCGCTCTCGTCAGGAGTCAGCGCCGCGCCATGGGTGCGATGCTCAATGAGCGCCTGGCCGGCAAACACGCGATGGATGGGCTTGCCTTCCTGCAAGTCCACCACGTCAAAGCCCACGTGCTTGCCCAGGCACACGTATGCGTAGCGCTGTTTGTTGTCGATCGTATATGGAAACACCCCTGCCTCGCCCACATCGGGGATCTGTTTCACTACATGCTCATCAGCGGGATCAAACACCGTGAGCATGGTGGTGGTGCCCAGGTAAACATGCCGGCCATCCGGGCTCATGATGCTGTTGTGCGCGCCGTTGCCCACCTTGATGCGGTGAAGCTCATTGCCGGTGACCCCGTCAATCACGACAAACCCGCCGTTGTCAGTCTTTTCCCACCAGCCTGTGGGCGCAAAGATTTTGCCGCCGTCCGGCGTCACCGCCGAGCGGTCGCAACCTCCGGAGAACTCATGCTCCCACATCATCTTCTCCGTCTCCAGATCGAAACGGCCCATGCGCCGCGCGCCCGTCGAGTAGTAGAGCGAATGCGTCGCCAGGCAGCCGGTCAGGCCGCGCACCCCGGAAACCAGGTTCTCGTTGTCGATGCGCTTCACGAACTTGAAGCCATCATCAATATCCACCACCAACAGGCCCTTCCCCGAGCCGTTTTCCAACTGCGCGCCATCCGGCGAGGCAAGGTAGAGGTAGCGATGCACCACATCATCTGCCGAAACGTGGAAGACGACAGAGAGCAGGCAAAGCAAGGCCAGGAGACGTTTCATTGAGTTCCAGGCTAGCGACTCGGAGCGCGGGAGGCAAGGATGATGTCTCAACCCCAGGAGTCGTCCCTTGCCGAAGGGCTTTCTTCCATCCATCATCGCCACCGATGAAAGACGATCCTTCCGTGCCGCTTGATGCCCGTTTCGAAACCCGCTCCGTTCACGTCGGCCAAGAGTGGCGCGAGGAAACAGGGGCGGTGA
>CAINXC010000073.1 GCA_903854655.1 uncultured Verrucomicrobiota bacterium
GTCTGAAGAAGATGAGTTCACCTGTTGAATTGGCGGCAGCTCCCTCGCTGGAGGAAATCAAACGCAAGCTGCCCTGGGTGGTGGCGGTGGCCTTGTTCATGCAGCAACTGGACGCGACCATTGTGAACACTGCCATTCCCACAATGGCGGCAAGTTTACACGTGGCCTCTCTCAGTTTGAAGGCGGTGGTCACCAGCTACACCATAGGCCTGGCGGTGTTCATCCCCGTCAGCGGCTGGGTGGCGGACCGGTTTGGCACGCGTCGTGTGTTTGGCATTGCGGTGGCGCTGTTCACGCTGGGCTCGCTGCTGTGCGGGATGTCGCCCAGTCTTCCCTGGCTCATCGCCTCGCGCGTGGTGCAGGGCGTGGGCGCGGCGATCATGATGCCGGTGGGGCGGCTCGCGCTGCTGGTCACTTTTCCGAAGTCCGAGATCCTGCAGGTGATGAACTTCGTGATCATCCCCGCCCTGCTCGGCCCGCTGCTGGGGCCGTTCCTGGGCGGTGTGATCGTGCACTGGATGCCGTGGCGCATGATCTTCCTGCTGAACCTGCCCTTCGGGGTGCTGGGCCTGTACCTGGTGCATCGGTTCATGCCGGATCACCGGGAGAGCAACCCCGCGCGGTTCGACTGGCGTGGCTTCATGCTCTTCGGCACCGGCATCGCCATGTTCAGCTATGTGCTGGAGATTTTTGGCGAGCACGGGCTCAGCTACCGGCCGATTCTCTGGCTGCTGCTCGCCTCCCTGCTGCTGCTGGGCGGCTATGTGTGGCACGATCAGCGCACGCCTGATCCGCTGCTGCCGCTGAGCCTGTTTGCCGTGCGCACCTTCCGCGTCTCGGTGGTGGGCGGCTTCGTCACCCGGCTGGGCATCGCCGGCATGCCCTTCCTGCTGCCGCTGCTCTATCAGCTCGGCATGGGATACCAGCCCTGGCAGGCGGGCCTTCTGACGATGCCGCAGGCGCTCGCCGCGATCGGCATGAAGATGCTCACCATGCCCATCCTCGCCCGGCTCGGGCACCGCCAGGTGCTGCTGGTGAACACGGTGCTCATCGGCGGCATGATCCTGGTCTTCTCCCAGGTGGGGCGCGGAACGCCGGTGCCGGTGATCATCCTGCTCAGCCTGCTGCAGGGCTCCTTCTCCGCCCTGCAGTTCACCAGCATGAACTCGCTCGCCTATGCCGACACCAGCGACAAGCAGGCGAGCGATGCCAGCACCATCGCCAGCACCGCGCAGCAGTTGTCCATCAGCTTTGGTGTCGCCACCGCCTCGCTGGTCACCGGATGGTTCCTCGGCGGCGTCAACCGCTCCGATCCCGTGCTGCTCATCACCGCCCTGCACCACGCCTTCCTGGCGCTGGGGGCCATGACCATCCTCAGCTCCCTCACCTTCCTCAGCCTGCAACCTGATGACGGCAGCGCCGTGAGCCATCACGAGCATGGAGGGGCGTGAAAGGGGGATCGTTGTGTGCGCTTCAGCGCCGCCCCGGTTGATCAGACCGGGGCTGCCGGTGGCTCGCTTTCGCTCGGTTCAGCCCCCTGAACCTGAGCCGCGCTAAAGCGGGCACAACGAGCGGGCACAACGAGCGGGCACAACGAGCGGGCACAACGAGCGGGCGCAACCAAGCCAGGCGAAGCGTCCCCATGCTCCGTCTTCGCGGCTGGTATGCCGACTTCAGTCGGCCGGGGTGGCTGCCGGTTTCCTCCTCCGCTTTTTTCCAGTAGTTCTGACGGTTGGGGATTCCCTTGCGGCACAAGGCTGATGCGGGCAGACTGGGGGCGGAGGCGGTCCTCCTTAACACGAAACCCTTTCTGCATGGCGGAGGTTCCAGACATCCTACGGCGGTTCAGCCCCAGGGCGGCGACGCGTTTGTGCGCGGGGATGGTCATGGGGATCGGGGCGGCCGCGATGGCGGGGTGGCTGCTGGGCATTCCGGCCCTCACTCGCGCGCACCATTCGCTGGTGACGATGAAGGCGAACATGGCGCTGTGCCTGATGCTGGGGGGCGCGGCGTTGTGGCTGCTGCAGGATGAGGAGCCGGGCCGCACCCGCCGCCGCGTGGCGCAGGGCTGCGCCGCGGTGATCGTGCTGCTGGGCGCGCTGACGCTGACCGAGCATGTGGCGCATGTGGACCTGGGGATCGACATGATGATCGTGCGCGAAAGCCGGGAGCTGGCGGGGAAGTCCTTTCCAGGGCGGTTTGGCCCGGTTTCGGCCATCGTGCTGATGCTTTCCGGCAGCGCCTTGATCCTGATGGACTGGCGCACCTGGATCGGGCGCTATCCCACCCCTTACCTGGCTTCGGCAGGCGTGGGCATCACCTTTCTGGTGTGCCTGGGCTCTGTCTACGGGGCGGGGGGGCCGCAGCCGCTGTCGCACTACATCTCGATCGGGTTGAACACGGTGGTGGCGTTTCTGTTCCTGTGCACCGGGATTCTCTGGGCGCGGCCGCATCGCAGTCTCATGGGCACCTGTCTGAGCCCTCATGCGGGAGGCTTCCTGGCCAGGGGGCTGCTGCCTGCGGCGTTCATTCTGCCGGGCGTGCTGGGCTGGCTGCGCGTGGCGGGGGAGAAGGCGGGCTGGTACGATCCGGGCATGGGCACGGCGCTGTTCGCCACCTCCCTGATAGCGGTCTTCGCGCTGCTGGTGGCGCGCACGGCGCGCTCGCTCAACCTCAGCGCCGCCAGCCGCCTGGTGGAGGAGGAGAGCCTGAGGGTGCGCGAGCAGGAGCTGGCGGACTGCTTTCAGAGCGCGGCGATCGGCATGCACTGGGTGGGGCCGGAGGGCACGATCCTGCGCGTGAACGCCGCCGAGCTGGCGATGCTGGGCTACCGCGAGGACGAGTACGTGGGGCGGCGCATCGAGGAGTTCCACGCCGATGCGGAGCAGTTTCAGGACATCATGCGCCGGCTGCTGGCGGGGGAGACGCTGGTGGACCACCCCGCGCGCCTGCTCTGCAAGGACGGCTCCATCCGCGACGTGCTCATCCATGTCAGCGGGTACAGCAAGCACGGGCGCTTCGTCCATTCGCGCTGCTTCACGCGCGACGTCACGGAACTGAAGCGAGTGGCCAACGCCCTGGAACAGAGTGAGCAGCGCTACCGCTCGCTGGTGGAGCTGAGCCCGGATGCGGTGCTGGTGAACCAGGACGACAAGGTGGTGTTTGCCAACCCCGCCGCGCAGCAGATCCTGGGCCCGAACATCTTTGGCACCTCGCCGCTGAAGCGGGTGCACCCCAGTTCCCAGCGGCAGGTGAAGGAACGCGTGCTGCAACTGCTGGAGCTGGGGCAGGCCATGCCCACCCTTCAGGAGAAATGGGTGCGAGAGGACGGGCGGCTCATCGATGTGGAGGTGTCCGCCGTGCGCATCAACTGGGGGGACCGGCACGCCATTCACGTGGTGCTGCGCGATGTCACGGAACGGGCTCAGGCGGAGGAGCGCTTCCGCTTCCTGGCGGAGGTGGTGTCGCTGCAGGTGTGGACGGCGCGGCTGGATGGCGAGCTGGACTTTGCCAACCAGGAGTGGGCGGACTATCTGGGCGTGGGCGTGGAGGACATCCTGGGCAGCTCCTGGGCGCGCTTCGTGCATGAGGAGGACCTGCCGGCGGTGCTGGAGGCCTGGCAGAAATCCCTCGCCAGCGGGGAGCGCTACGAGGTGGAGTTCCGCCTGCGCGGCAAGGGCGGCGCCTACCGCTGGTTCCTGGTGCGCGCGGCGGCGATGCGCGACAGCGACGGGCAGATCACGCGCTGGTTCGGCACCAACACGGAAATTCACGAACTGAAGACCGCGCAGGCGGAGGCGGAGCGGGCCAGCCGCTCCAAGGACGCCTTCCTCGCCGCACTTTCGCACGAGCTGCGCACGCCGCTCAACCCGGTGCTGATGATGGCGGCGGCGCTGCGCGAGGACGGGCGCCTGCCGGAGGAGGTGCGCGAGCAGCTCGGCATGATGGAGCGCAACATCGCCCTGGAGGCGCGGCTGATTGACGACCTTCTGGACCTGACCTCCATTGCGCGCGGCCGCCTGCGCCTGCAAATCCAGTGGTGCGACGCCCACTCGCTGATCAACCTCGCCATCGAGATCGTGCGCGAGGAGGCCCAGGCCAAGGCCATCCGGCTGGAGAGCGAGTTCACCGCGCGGCACAGCGGCCTGCATGCCGATCCCGCGCGCTTCCAGCAGGTGATCTGGAACCTGCTGCGCAACGCCGTGAAGTTCACCCCTCGGGACGGGCGCATTGTCGTGCGCACCCAGGACCTGGAGCGCGACCGGCTGTGCATCGCGGTGAGCGATTCAGGCATCGGCATCGACCCGGCCGTGATTGAGCGCATCTTCCAGCCCTTTGACCAGGGCGGCCTCACCGGCGACCACCGGTTTGGCGGCATGGGCCTGGGGCTCTCCATCGCCCGCACGGTGGTGGACCTGCACGGGGGCCAGATCCGGGCCGAAAGCGCGGGCCGGGACCAGGGCGCCACCTTCACCGTCGAGCTGCCCGTCGCCGCCGGGTCCCAGGGCGCGGGGGATCAGGGCCCTCCGGGCGTGGTGGCCACCGCCGGGACCGGCACCGAGCGTGCCCCGTGCCGGCTGCTGCTGGTGGACGACCATGCGCCCACGCTGAAAGTCCTCGCCCTGCTGCTGAGGCGCTCCGGGCACCACGTCGTCACCGCCACCGGCGTGGGGGAAGCCCTCGCCGCCGCCGATGGTGAGGCGTTCGACGGGGTGATCTCCGATCTGGGCCTGCCTGATGGCACCGGCCTTGAGCTCATGCAGGAGCTGCGGGAGCGGCACCAGTTGCGCGGCATCGCACTGAGCGGCTATGGCATGAGGGAGGACATCAGCCGCTCCCACGCCGCCGGTTTTGACGCGCACCTCATCAAGCCGGTGGACTTCGGCCAGTTGAGCAGCGCCATCGCGGAGTGGGGGAAGGAGTGAGAGGCGGGTTTTAAAGCGGCTCACGTCGCCCTCGACGTGAAACCAACGAACCAGCGCGCAGCGCCACACCCTCCCCCGGCGCCTTGCCTTTTCGCAGCGCTGGGATGGGATGGGAATTCAGGCGCTGCGCGCATCTGCTTTCGAGCCCCGTCGAGGGCGACGGTGGCCACATTGGGGCCGCAGCGCCGCCACTCTCTGCTCATCGCCGCTCGTCCGGCAGGAATACGGGAACATCTTCGAAATCGAGGGGCGGCGGCTGCACGCGGGGCGGGCACTGAAACAGGCCCCAGGCACGGGGCGCGGGCTCTTCGCTCATCCGCTCCTTTGCCTCCGCCTGCGGTGGCACCGGTGGCAGGCGGTTGGCAAACAGGTCCAGCTCCGTGTCGGCAGGGGCCGGAATCGAGCGCAGCATTTTGACGAATCGGCGCCGCTGCAGCCAGGACCGGCTGGGGTAGCGGCTGCGGCAGACGGCCGGGATCACCGGCAGCTTCATCACCGTCTTGGTTAGATCACGGGCGCTCTCGGTGTCATTCCTGGGCCGCCAACGGGTGCTCACCTTGCCGTTGTAGGCGCTGCCTCCCACGCGATAGAGGTACTCGATGGTGATGTCAAAACGCTCGCCCATCGCCCAGGGCGCCACGGGGGCGGTGCGCACCGAGCAGCGCGTCAGTTTCGCCTCCACCGGCATCCGCTCGCCCAGCACCAGGCGGGGCAGGCGGCAGGCGATCCAGATCAGCAGGCCCACCAGCAGACCGGCAGCCACCGCCAGATTGCCCCAGGCCGGGTCGGGGCGCGCCTGCACGCCAACCACAGCCAGGGGGGCGGCTTGCAAGGCACCCGCCGCCAACAGGGAGGCAATGACGGTGCAGGGAAGAAATCGTGCCCTGGCCACAATCCCGGAGGGTGTCCTCCAGGCCGTGCCAGTGGCGCAAAGGGGTGTCTTGAGCGGGGCGGGGATCATGGGCTCAGGAAGTGGGAACGGTGTCTGCACCGCTGCGGCAAATGAGTATCAGGCATCGCATTTTTTCAACTACATGATGATTCATTTGTGTCACAAACACCGCCGCCCGGCATTGCTTTTTGCGCCTGTTTTGGGTGGCATTCAGCCGATAGAAGCCCGCCCGGCAGGCAGTAGCTAAGGGCTGCGCATCCGCGCCCTCCACTTCCTCATGAAACTGCCCCTCCTCTCCCTCGTGCTCGCCACCGCCACCGCGCTCGCCGCCCCGAAAGAACAGCCGCTCACCCCCGGTGGCAAGTACCCTGCGCACACGATGGACCGCCCCCGCCCGCGCGTCATCACCCCGCCCTCCCACGGCCAGGCGCCCTCGGATGCCATCGTGCTTTTCAACGGCAAGGACCTCTCGCAGTGGAAGCGCGATGCCGGCAAGGACGATCCCGCCAAGGCCCCGGATGACGCGGCGAAGTGGAAGGTGGAGCCCGACAAGTACTTCGAAATCGTTCCCCTCAGCGGCTCCATCCGCACCCGCGAGAAGTTCCAGGGCGACGTGCAGTTCCACATCGAATGGGCCACACCAGCCGAAGTGAAGGGCAACAGCCAGGGGCGCGGCAACAGCGGCGTCTTCGTCGGCGGCTTCCCGGAGCTGCAGGTGCTCGATTCCTATGACAACGACACCTATCCCGACGGCCAGGCTGGCGGCCTCTACGGCGTCTATCCCCCCATGGTCAACGCCTGCCGCAAGCCCGGCGAATGGCAGAGCTACGACATCATCGTCGAGCGCCAGCGCAAGGACGAGCAGGGCAAGGTGATCAAGAAGGCCCGGCTCAGCGTGCTGCACAACGGCATCGTCGTGCAATGGGGCCGCGAGTTCGATTCTGCCGTGCAGGAGGGCGATCTCGGCCTGCAAGACCACCACAACCCCGGCCGCTACCGCAACATCTGGGTGCGCCCGATCAACATCGACCACTTCGATGACGAAGGCACGCCGCCCCCGGCGAAGCCTGCGGCGCCGGTGAAGAAGTAGCGGCTGCTGCGCTGGGCGGCCCAAATCCGGGAATACCATTCCCGGGTTTGGGGTTTATCACCCGATCTTGTCGGTTCCGATGTAGGGCTTCAGTACCTCCGGCAAGGCGATGCTGCCATCCGCCTGCTGGTAGGTTTCCAGCAGCGCCACGTAGAGGCGGGCGAGGGCGGTGCCGGAGCCGTTGAGGGTGTGGCAGAAGCGGTTCTTCTTGTCGTCCTTGAAGCGCAGGTTCATGCGCCGCGCCTGGAAGTCGCCGAAGTTCGAGCAGCTTGAAACCTCAAGGTAGGTGCCCTGGCCGGGCGCCCACACTTCGATGTCATAGGTCTTGGTGCTGCCGAAGCCGATGTCGCCCGTGCAAAGCTCGATCACGCGGTAGTGCAGGCCCAGGGTTTGCAGCACCTTCTCAGCATTGGCTGTGAGCTTCTCCAGCTCATCAAAGGAGGTCTCGGGGGTGGTGATCTTCACCAGCTCGACCTTGTCGAACTGGTGCATGCGGATGAGCCCGCGCGTGCCCACGCCGGCGGCGCCCGCCTCGCTGCGGAAGCAGGGGGTGTAGCCGGCGTAGCAGATCGGCAGCTTGTCGTGCGCCACGATCTCCTCGCGGTGTAGGTTGGTCACCGGCACCTCGGCGGTGGGGATCAGGTACAGGCCGTCGCGCTCGCACTTGTAGAGCTGGTCGTCGAACTTGGGAAGCTGGCCGGTGCCGGTGAGGCATTCGGGCTTCACCAGCAGGGGCACGTTCACCTCGGTGTAGCCGTGCTGGGTGGTGTGCAGGTCGAGCAGGAAGCTGATGAGCCCGCGCTCCAGCCGCGCGCCCTGGCCGCGATAGACGGCGAAGGCGCTGCCGCTGATCTTCACGCCCGCATCGAAATCGAGAATGCCGAGGGCGGTGCCCAGGGTGATGTGGTCCTTGGGGGCGAAGTCATAGGCGGGCTTGGCACCCCAGACGCGGACCTCGGGATTCTCCTCGGCGCTGGCGCCCACGGGGCAGGCCTCGTGCGGCAGGTTGGGCAGGTGCAGCATGAGGTCGCGCTGCTTCGCGTCGAGCGCATCGGCTTCTACTTCGTATTTTCTGATCGACTCACCGACTTGACGGGATATGTTTTCAATATCGATGTAGGGCAGCTTGTCCTTCCTTGCCTGGGCGACGCTATCTGACAGCTCTCTACGCCTCTTCTGAGCTTCCTGTTTGGCTGTTTCGAAACTTCGACGGTTCTCGTCGATGGCGAGGATTTCGTCGATGACGGTTGCGTAGTCGGTGCCACGAGCGGCAAGCCGCTGCTTCACCGTGTCGGCTTGTTCGCGAATGAGGCGGATGTCGAGCATGGGGCGCGAATGTTAGAGGGGAGCCGCCGTTTGTCGAGAGCGATGGGAGGGAAGTTGGCCGCCGAGGTTCGAGCGTTTGATTTTCCGCCGATTGGCCGTAGTCAGTCCCTCTTCACCATGACCATCGCCCCATGAGAATCGACCACCTGACGATCCGAAACTTCAAGGGTTTCGAGGAGAAGGAGTTTTCCTTCATGCGGGACAGCTCGACGGATGGGCGCGTGCGGGAGGAATCCCTGCCGCAGACAAACGGCTCGTTTCATGTGCTCATTGGGGAGAATGGATCTGGCAAATCGACGGCGCTAGATGCCCTGGCGGTGGCTCTGGGAGTTTGGTTTGTGGCGCGGCCTGGGGCTGAGTGGCGCTCCATCCGCCCGGAAGATGCAAGGCTGGTGGTGACCAAGACGGGTGATACGGTTCGGTTCGATCCTGTGCCTGACGTTTTCGTCGCTGCCGAGGGGACAATCGGAGGCCAAATTGTGAAATGGAGGCGAGTAGGCCCTGCTGTTCACTCTACAGGCCGCGACCCCGGACAAATTGCGGTGGGTGACCTTCTGAGTCGTACCAGCAAAGAGGAAAATCTCTCTCTTCCAATACTTGGGTACTATGGCACCGGTCGGGCATGGCTGTCACCAAAGGAGCGGACCTCCAATTTCGAACCGAACCTCACCAAGGTTTCGAGGTTCGATGCCTATAACAACTGTCTCGATGGCCGGATCAGGGACAAAGAGCTCCAGCAGTGGTTCCTCTTCGAAGCCGTGGAGGCCGCCCAGCGAGGCAAGAAGCGCGAAGGCATGATCGCCGTCGAGAATGCCATCCTGAGCTGTATGCCCGGTGCCACCGGCTTGCGTTTTGACGGGGACCGCAGGGAGATCGTGGCGACGGTGCAAGACGGTGAAAAACCCTTCTACAGCCTGAGCGACGGACAACGGTCAATGCTGTCCCTGGTGGCGGATGTTGCCATCAAGGCGGTGATCCTCAATCCCCACCTGGGCAGGGACGCTGCAAAACTTTCGCCGGGCGTCGTCCTGATTGATGAACTGGATTTGCACCTGCATCCCAAATGGCAGCAGCGCGTGGTCGAGGACCTGCGCACGGCCTTCCCTAACATCCAGTTCATCTGCACCACGCATTCGCCCTTCATTGTCCAGACCTTGAGAGCGGGCGAGTTGATCAACCTGGATGCGCAGCCTTTGCAGGACGTTTCCAACCTGAGCATCGGCCAGATTGCGCGGGGACTTATGGGCGTACCGCAAACTGACGTAAGCCCTCGCTACGAGGCGATGAAGCTGGCGGCGAAAGACTATCTCACCACGCTGGACGAGGCTGCCGCTGCTCCCGAAGAGAAGCTCGCGCAGTATGAGGAGAAGCTTGCGGAGGGCCTGGGACCCTACGCCGACAACCCTGCGTTTCAGGCCTTCCTGGAACTGAAACACGAGGCGAAGCTGGGCGGCCGGCTTCATGCCAACGTGCAGTCTGAAGCATCTGCCTGATCATTTCATGCGCCCCGTCAACCGAGGTCCGAGTCCGCAGACGGCAGATTTCGCCAGCTACCGCCTTGCGCTTGCTGAACTGGTCTCGCGTCTGGGGCACTACTGTTCCTACTGCGAGCGCTACATACCCGCTGGTCTGGCTGTTGAGCATATTCGGCCCAAGGACGCAGAGATGTATCCGCATTTGATCGGGCGATGGGACAACTATCTGCTCGGCTGTGTGAACTGCAATGGCACCAAGACGAACAAGGATGTACTGCTGGACCAAATTTTTCTCGTGGATCGCGACAACACCTTCCACGCCTTCACCTACACGCCGGACGGCAAAGTAAAACCAAGTGAGGGGCTCTCGGATGAACATCGGCAGCTCGCCCTCGATACGCTGGCTTTGACCGGCCTGGAAAAGCCCATCAATGAGGTTTACGACGAAAATGGTGAGCTGGTATACCTTGACAGGGTGAGCCAGAGAAGGCTGACTTGGCTTCTGGCGAAGAGTAGCAAAGATGATCTTGAAACGTCACCGACTGAGGGCATGCGGCGGCAGATCATTCGAACAGCCATCACCCGCGGTTTCTTCAGCATCTGGATGACGGTTTTTGAAGACGATCCGGTGATGAGGCAGATGTTCATCAATGCTTTCCCTGGTACAGCGCCCGAATGCTTTGATGCCACGACTGGACCGATCAGCCCGCGTCCAGCCAATGGGCTGGACCATGCGGGAAAGATTTGATGCCTTGCGGCGAATTCCCTCTGGCCGTTGGGACTGCGGTTGTGCTGCGGCCAGGTTTGCGGAATGAATGCTGAAATGATCGCCCGCACCATCGTCCTCCTGCTCGCGGCTGCCGCGTTGTCCGGCTGCGGACCGGCGGGCCCACCAGGCGAGATCGCGCTGTTGCAGCCGCCGCTCCTGGCCCGCTGGCATCCGGCGCCGATCACAGATGGCGGCAAACCCTGGATTCAGGCCAATGAGCTCATCCTTTTCCCTGGCAAGCCGATGACCGGCGTGCGGTTCGAGGGCTGGACGGAGGCGAAGCTGCCGCTCACCGATTACGCCATCACCTTCGAAGCGCGGCGGGTGGAGGGGCAGGACTTCTTTGCGTCGCTGACCTTCCCCGTGCGCAGCCTCGACACCTGCGCCACGCTGGTGCTGGGCGGCTGGGGCGGGGCGCTGGTGGGCATCTCCAGCATTGATGACCAGGATGCCAGTGAAAACAGCACCCGCAGCGAGCAGCATTTCATCAACGGCCAGTGGTACAGCGTTCGCCTGGAGATCACCAACGATGACCTCCGGGCCTGGATCGACGACCGGCTGGTGGTGAACACCAGCATCAAGGGCCGCAAGATCAGCCTGCGCCCCGGCGACATCGAGCACTGCGCGCCCTTCGGCTTCGCCACCTACGCCAGCGAAGGGCAGGTGCGGGGGCTACGGCTCAGGCGGCTGTGAGGGAAAGTCCACCTTCTCGTACACCTCGGCCAGTGTCATTTCAAAGCCCAGGTCAGGTGCTCGGAGAATGTCGGCATCCTCGGTCAGAATCTCAACCTCCCAGCCCTCGGGCGGGGGAATGCGCCGATAGATGGTGATCTCCTTTTTGTCCTGGGCGATGATCACGTAGTGCTGCACGCTTTCGGAGTCCTGACACACAAACAGCTTCTCGCGACGGTCCGTGTTTGTGGTGGAGGGCGACAGCACCTCCACCATCAGCACCGGGTTTTCGCGAAAGCGCTCGTTGCTTTGTTTGGTGCCGCAAATGACCGTCACATCCGGGTAGTAGTGGAAGATAAAGTTGGGCGGAGCGATGCGCACTCTCGTTGTGCTCTGAAACACCCTGGAGGCATGCGTGCGAAGGTGCTGCTGCAAGGCTCCGAACACGTTTCCGGCGATCATTTCATGATCAAGGCCGGGATATTGCATGGCATGGACCAGACCGCCCATGTATTCAAGCCGGCGGTCACTGGCCTCGCTGAGGGCAAAATACTCCTCCTCGGAAACAAAGGGCGATTTCTTGAACGCGCTCATTGTGGGGAATCCTAGCCGACGCCCCCCACATCGTCAAATGTGCTCCCTTGCGCAACGCGCCGCCCTGCCCAATCTTGAGGGCTTCAATCACACCACCCAGCCATGCCCAAGAAAGCCGCCGCCAAGAAGTCCGACCTCCATCGCAAACATTCCGCCGTCGTTGTTGATGGTGTCGAGCGCGCCGCGAGCCGCGCCATGCTGCACGCGGTGGGGTTCAAGCGCGAGGACTTCCAGAAGTCGCAGATCGGCATCGCCTCCACCTGGAGCATGGTCACCCCGTGCAACATGCACATCGACCGCCTGGCCAGGGACTCCGCCAAGGGCGTGGACGCCGCCGGCGGCAAGAGCGAGATCTTCAACACCATCACCATCTCCGACGGCATCTCCATGGGCACCGAGGGGATGAAGTACTCCCTGGTGTCGCGCGAAGTGATCGCCGATTCCATCGAGACCGTGATGGGCTGCGAACTGCTCGACGGCCTCGTCGCCATCGGCGGTTGCGACAAGAAC
>CAINXC010000074.1 GCA_903854655.1 uncultured Verrucomicrobiota bacterium
ATCCTCGCCATCCTTATACCCGAGCGTTGATCGCGTCCATTCCGTCCAGTGGGCGCAACCCCGCGCAGTATCTCTTGCCCGGCGAACCGCAGAGTCCGATTCGAATGCGTAGCGCCAACGTTGCAGAGCGTTGCGGCTTTCATGGCCGATGCCCGCAGGGTCAGGCGCTCTGCACCGGGCAGGCCCCTGCGTTATTGCCCGTACCTGGCCAAGCCGAACGCAGTGTCGCCTGCCATTTTGCTCAAACGCTGCTGAATTTTTGATGAGGAACTGTATGACTGAAGAGGATGCACTCAGCTACGTGACCACCGTAGCCAAAACCCTGTCGCTACCCCTCGAACCGGATCGAGCACAACGGGTTGCGCAACATCTGGCCCGCAACGCCCAGATTGCCCAGGTTCTGGACAGGATTGCACTCGACGCCTACGACGAGCTGGCAGCAATCTATTGCCCCGCTCCCTTCCCGGCTGCAGGTGACCCGGGAGGTCAACATGGTTGATGCTACCCATGATGCTGCCAAACAGAATCATTCGGGCAGCGATCAGAAGATCGACGATGCCGTTTCATTGGCGCAATCGATTGCACGAGGCGAGCGCAGCGCACGGGAAGTCCTGAACGCCAGTATTGAGCGGATCTCTGCGACAGATGGCCAGGTCAATGCCTTCACTGACCTTACGCTCGATCGGGCGCGCGCCAAAGCGGACGCGATTGATGCGCAACGCGCCCGTGGCGAGTCGCTGCCCCCCTTGGCCGGCGTTCCGTTCGCAGTGAAGAATTTGTTCGACATCGCTGGACTGCCCACGCGTGCCGGATCGAAAATCAACCGGACACGCTCGCCTGCGCAAGGCGACGCGTTTCTCGTGCAACAACTCGATGCTGCCGGTGGGATTCTCTTGGGCGCACTCAACATGGATGAGTACGCCTATGGTTTCACCACCGAGAACTCGCACGACGGCCCCTGCCACAATCCCCATCGGCTGGATCGCATCGCAGGGGGTTCTTCGGGCGGGTCCGCTGCCGCGGTTGCAGCGGGCCAGGTGCCCTTGAGCCTTGGGTCCGACACCAATGGATCGATCCGGGTCCCGGCATCGCTCTGCGGGGTCTGGGGACTAAAACCCACCTTTGGTCGCCTGTCCCGCCGCGGTACCTTTCCCTTCGTCAACAGCCTCGACCACCTCGGGCCATTCGCCAATACCGTTGCAAGCTTGACGGTTGGTTATGACGCCTTGCAAGGGCCCGATCCGTTCGATGGGGGTTGTCACGCCGAGGCTATTGACCTGGCGTTGCCCGAACTGGCGAAGGGCGTCGACGGATTGCGGATCGGTATTCTCGGCGGCTATTTTGATGAGCTGTCGAGCCCGGCTGCGCGCTCGGTTGTGAGCCTGGCCGCTCGGACCCTGGGCGCAGTGGATACGGTCGTCTGGCCCGACGCTGGGATCGGTCGCGCGGCCGCCTTCGTGATCACCGCCAGCGAGGGGGGAAGCCTGCATCTGGATCAATTGCGCACGCGTGCCGACGAATTCGAGCCGCTCGCAGTCGATCGATTTATAGCTGGCGCCCTGCAGCCTGTGAGCTGGTACTTGAGGGCTCAGCGCTTCCGTCGACTCTACCGTGACCGCGTCAATGCCTTGTTCAAGGACTGGGATATTCTGCTCACGCCAGCCACGCCGATCAGCGCGCCAACCATCGGCACCGACTGGATCGAGATCAACGGCCAGACGCATCCGAGCCGCCCTGCCATGGGACTGTTGACCCAACCCATTTCATTCGCAGGATGTCCCGTCGTTGTCGCACCCATGTGGCCTGAGGGGACCGATGGCCTGCCCATCGGCGTTCAGGTGATCGCAGCCCCCTGGCGTGAAGACCTCGCATTGCGCGCCGCCTACGTCTTGCAAAACGCTGGCGTTGCCGGCATCCATGGAGTGAACTTTTGATGACCATCAATCTACCGGCCGTCGTAGCAGAAGTGACCGCCGCATTCGCCCGTTACGAGCAGGCGCTGGTGAGCAATGACGTGACCGTTCTCGATGAATTGTTCTGGAACAGTTCCCACACCCTGCGTTACGGCGTTACTGAAAATCTGCACGGTTACGAAGCGATTCAGGCATTTCGAGCCGGCCGGCCAGCGCAGGGACTGGCGCGCACGCTGATGAATACGTTCATTACAACCTATGGTACTGAATTCGCGACCGCGAACACCGAATTCCAGCGCGAGGGCAGCGCCAAGAGCGGGCGTCAAAGTCAGACCTGGATGCGCACGCCCGAAGGATGGCGGGTGGTCAGCGCCCATGTCAGCCTGCTCACAGTGCCAGCGTCCTGAGGTTCGCATCGATTGCTTCCGTCGAAGGGCATGACGCACTTCGACAGGGCAAGCGTCGAACGCTGGCGCACCAACGAGAGACAAAACATCCAACGACCTCGTTGAAAAAAATTGGCGCACAAATTGCTTCTGGGATTTCGTCTTGAATACAAGGCTGGGCAACTTGAAGAGCCCACCGCGGTCAAGGCTCTTCAAACGCTTCCGTGACTTCAACAAGGAACTTTCATGCAATCAGATCTTGGGAACCGCCGGCAATGGCTTCTCGGAACAGGCGCCCTGGGTGCCAGTGTTGCTGCTGGCAGCTTGCCGATCTCCGCGTTTGCCCAGGCCCCCTTGACCGTTGGGATCATCTACGTCGGACCCCGTGACGACTATGGTTACAACCAGGCACATGCCGAATCTGCTGCGGCTCTGAAGAAGGTGCCCGGCATCAAGGTGGTCGAAGAAGAGAACGTTCCCGAGACTCAGGCCGTTCAAAAAAGCATGCAGGGCATGATTTCGCAGGACGGTGCAACCCTGCTGTTCCCCACTTCGTTTGGCTATTTCGACCCGCACATCCTGGCGATCGCCGCCAAAAATCCCAATGTCCGCTTTGCGCATTGCGGTGGCCTCTGGACCCAGGGCAAGCATCCGGCCAATGCCGGAAGTTACTTTGGCTATATCGATGAAGGCCAGTACCTCAATGGTGTGATCGCGGGCCACATGAGCAAGAGCAAGAAGATCGGTTTTGTTGCAGCCAAACCGATCCCGCAGGTCCTGCGCAACATCAATGCGTTCACCCTGGGTGCCAAATCGGTCGATCCGAAAATCACAACGACCGTGATTTTTACCGGAGACTGGTCCCTGCCCGTCAAGGAAGCTGAAGCCACCAACAGCCTCGCGGATCAGGGAATCGATGTCTTCACGATGCACGTCGACGCCCCCAAAGTGGTGGTGGAAACCGCAGCGCGTCGGGGCAAGTTTGTGTGTGGTTACCACGCAGATCAGTCAAAACTGGCTCCCCAGGCCTACCTGACCGGCGCTGAATGGAACTGGATCACCGCGGTCAATACGATTGTCGATGCAGCCCGGTCCGGCAAACCACATCCAAACTTTGTCCGTGGCGGCTTAAAGGACGGCTTCGTCAAATCCTCACCCTACGGTTCGATGGTCACCGCTGCCGCCAAAACGCAGGCAGACGCGGTGAAGGCGAAGATGATCAAGGGTGAATTTGACATTTTCAGCGGCGAGCTGAAAGACAACACGGGCAAGGTCGTGGTTCCTGCGGGTAGTGCGCTCAAGCGGGATGATCCCACGATCGAGTCCATGAGCTGGCTCGTGGAAGGCGTGATCGGCAGCACCAAATAGCCGGGCATTTCCTCCCAATGAAAGGCGAATCTGGTCCAACCGGTCCACCATCTGCCGTCCCCGCCGCCCTCGTGGCGGCGGGGACCTTCGTTCCTGTGAAGCCGGGCAGGGCCTGGGGTCCGGTGATTGAGTCGCTGGTCATTCCTATCGGCGCCATCCTTGTGGCGCTGGTGCTGTTTGGATTGTTTTGCGCCGCGCAGGGGCAGGACCCCTTCAAAGTGTATGCCAGCATCGACCGGGCGTCGTTTGGGAGCTGGTTTGCCTTTCAAAACACACTGATGCGCACCGCCCCGTTGATGCTGACAGCCCTGTGCACGGCCATTCCGGCGCGGCTGGGCATGGTGATCATCGGCAACGAGGGAGCGCTGGTGATGGGCGGCATTGGCGCCGTGCTCGCCGGTCTGGCTGCGGCCAGCGCCCCGCCCTTGGTGGTCCTGGTGCTGATGGCCGGCTCCGGCATGCTGTTTGGCGGGCTGTGGATCACCTTGTGCGGCGTGATGCGCCAGTACCGGGGTGTCAATGAAACGATCAGCAGCCTGCTGCTCAACTACATCGCCATCGCCATCCTCAATCAACTGGTGAACGGCCTCATGAAGGATCCCTCCAGCCTGAACAAGCCCTCCAGCTATCCGATTCTGGAGGCCAACATGCTGGGGCGCATCACCTTCGGCGACTTCACCATGCGGGTTCACTGGGGTCTTGCTTATGGTCTGGTGGCCTGTGTGGTGCTGTGGTTCCTCATGCAGCGCACCACCTTTGGCTTCCAGGCCCGGTTCATTGGGGGCAATCCCAAGGCCGCCCGGCTGGGTGGGCTGCCGGTGAACCGCATCAGCCTCATCGCCTGCTTCATCGCGGGCGGCTGCGCCGGCCTGGCGGGCATGGTCGAGGTGGCGGCGGTGCATGGCCGGGCCAATGATTCGCTCGCTTCCGGCTTTGGCTACGCGGGCATCCTGGTGGCGTTTGTCGCGCGTTTCCACGCGCTGGCCGTCATCCCCGTGGCGCTTCTGCTGGGCGGTATCCTCGCCAGCTCCGGCATCCTGCAGCGCACCCATCACCTGCCGGACTCCACCTCGCTGGTGTTCCAGGGGCTGGTGTTCCTGGTCATCCTGTTCAGCGACACGCTGTACGGGCGTTTCAAACTTTTCAACCCCTCCTGATCGCATGGACTCCCTGGGACTGGTGACACTGGCCACGGTGGCGGGCGCGATTCGCGGCGGCACGCCCTTCCTCTTCGTCAGCCTCGGCGAGTGCCTGACGGAGAAGAGCGGCAAGATCAACCTGGGCCAGGAGGGCGCGCTGCTGGTGGGCGCCATGTCAGGTTATGCCATTTCATATCACAGCGGCTCACCCTGGGCGGGCGTTTTCGCAGCCTTCGGCCTGGGCGTGCTCATGGGGCTTTTGTATGCCTGGCTGGCGCAACTGCCTCGGGTCAACGACATCGCGGTGGGCATCGCTTTGATGCTGTTCGGCAGCGGCGTGGCCTTCTTCTTTGGCAAGCCCTACATCCAGCCCAGCGCCCCGCAGTTGCCAGGCATCCCGCTGGGCGGCTGGAGCAGCTCGCAGCAGATCCGCGCCGCTTTTAACATCAGCCCGCTGTTCTTCCTCGGCGTGGCCCTGGCTTTCGGAATGTCCTGGTTCCTCAGCAGCACCCGCTGGGGAATGCAGATTCGTGCGGCGGGCGACCAGCCTTCCGCTGCGCGCGCCCTGGGCATCTCCTTGAGGTCCGTGCGCACCTGGTCCTGCATGGCAGGCAGCGGTCTGGCGGCGGTTGGGGGCTCCTATCTCACACTGTTTTACCCCGGTGCGTGGACCGAGGCGATCTCCAGCGGCCAGGGTCTGATGGCGGTGGCGCTGGTGATCTTCGCGCGCTGGGACCCGCGCCTGTGCCTGCTGGCCTCGCTGCTGTTTGGCGGGGCGCAGTCCATCGGCCCCGCGCTCCAGGCGGCGGGCATCAACACTGGCTACTACCTGTGGAATGCCTCGCCCTACATTCTCACCCTGCTCGTCATGGTCATCACCTGCAGCACCAAGAAGTCGCTGGCGGGCGCGCCGGGCTCGCTGGCCACCGGTGAATGAGCCGCCCTTGAACCCCTCCCTCCCATGCTGCTCACCAACGAGAACCTGGACAAATTCACCCTCGCCCCGGCTTCCCTGGAGCTGGCGAAAGTGACCAAGCGCTTTGGCAGCTTCACCGCCAATGACGAGTGCTCGCTCGCCGTGCCGCCCGGCTCCGTGCATGCCCTCCTGGGCGAGAACGGCGCGGGCAAGAGCACCTTGGTGAAATGTGTCATGGGCTTCCACACCGCCACCGAGGGCGACATCCTGGTGGGCGGCCACTCGCGCGACATCCGGCACCCGGCGGAGGCGCGCAAGTATGGCATCGGCATGGTGTACCAGCACTTCACCCTGGTGCCCAGCATGACCGTGACGGAGAATCTTGTTCTGTCCCGGCCCGATGTTCCGGCCGTGATCAACTGGAAGCAGGAGAGGGCGAGGCTGGAGGAGTTCATGGCCACCGAGGCGCCTTTCCAGGTGCCTTTGAACAAACGCGCCAGCCAGCTCGCCGCCGGCGAGAAGCAGAAGACGGAGATCCTCAAGCAGCTCTACCTCAAGAGCCGGATTCTGATCCTGGACGAACCCACCTCGGTCCTCACCCCGTCCGAGGCCGAGGAGGTGCTGACTCTGCTGCGCCAGATGGCGGCGGCGGGCAAGCTCAGCATCGTCATCATCACCCACAAGTTCCGCGAGGTGTTCTCCTTCGCCGATGACGTGACGGTGCTGCGGCGCGGCAAAGTCGTGGGCCAGGGCAAGGTGTCCGCGATGGACCGCGACACGCTGGCCGCCATGATGATGGGCCAGCCAAAAGCTGAAAAGGCCACGGTTTCGACCGCAAAACCAACGGTCGCCGCCAGGCCTCCGAACGAACAAGCCGCCTTTGCCGTCGAGAATCTGCACGTGAACGGCGACAGCGGCCTGGAGGCGGTGTGTGGCGTGTCGCTGCAGGTGGCACCGGGCGAGGTCGTCGGCATCGCTGGTGTCTCCGGCAACGGCCAGCGCGAGCTGATGGAGGTCATCGGCGGCCAGCGCTCGCCCACCGCCGGTCGGCTGCTGGCCCACGGTGTGCCCTATCTGGGCCGCCGCCAGGACATCATCGCCCACCAGTTTCACACCCTGCCGGAGGAGCCCCTGCGCAATGCCTGCGCTCCCGCGCTCAGCGTGGCGGAGAACATTGCCCTGCGCACCTTCGATCAGCCGCCGCAGGCACGTTGGAAATGGCTGCTCAACAGCAGCGCCATGCGCAAGGCCGCAGTACCGCTGATCGAGCGGTTCGCCGTCAAAACCCGCAGCCCCGATACACCCATACGCGACCTCTCCGGCGGAAACGTGCAACGCGCCATTCTCGCCCGCGAGTTCGCCACCCGCCCCACCAAGGTGCTGGTCGTTTCAGAACCCTGCTTTGGTCTCGACTTTGCGGCCACCGACTTTGTGCATCAGCAGATCCGCGATGCCCGCAACCGAGGAGTCGCCGTGCTGGTGGTAAGCTCCGACCTCGATGAACTGCTCAAAATCAGCGACCGCCTGCTGGTGATGAGCGGCGGGCACATCACCCACGAAACCACCGTCCAGGAAGCCCAGGTGGCAGTCATCGGCCGCCACATGGCCGGGCACTGAGGCTGGTCGCGTTGGCATCCATTGCCATGGCCGCACAACTCCAAAACGCCGGTGTTGGCCTCAGGCCCGGACACGGGGTTTCCAGAGGGGGAAAGCCGTCACTGCGCCGAGGCGGTGGCGGCCTTGCCTGCGTCTGCCGCTGGCTTGGAGCCGTCCGCCGGCGGCGGGGTGACCATGTCGCGCAACTGCTTGATCCAGTCGGGCGAGTTCGGGTGGTTGGGGTAGTCCTTGATGACCTTGAGCATCTCCGCCATGCCGGTGACAGGGTTGGAACCGTTCTGGGCCAGGTCCTGGGCCCGCTGCCAGCGCAGGTTGGGGTATCCGGTTGCCTCCCAGACGGTAAACTCGCCGTCCGCCAGACGCAGCCTGCGGAAGGAGGCTTCGGTGTTCAGTCCGGTGTCCCAAAGAGACGCCATGTCCTCCTTCTTCTTGTCGCGGGCGGCCTGGACGATGACCTTGTCATACATGTCCACGATGTCGCCGGGAGTGGTGGGCCAGTTCTCGCGGCGCAAATACTGGTCGAGCTGGTAGGCTTCGATCACGGAACGGAGCTCAGGTGGGGTTCCACCGCGGCGGCCGTTACCGCCACCACCACCACCGCCGATGGGCTGCATGACCATGTCGCCTGCCCGGCCCTTGAGCTTCTTGCCCCGTGCCAGCAGGCCTTGGTGGAAACTCGTGATTCTTGGCACCATGGTGGACATGTCCTTCACATCGCGAACTTCGAGCGTGAGCGCCAGAAACTCCAGGCACACGCGCAGGGCGGTGCCGAAGTCGCCATCTCTGTCCGCATCGATGCCGGCCTTGGGTTCGCGCTTTTCAGCCTCCTTCTTCTGGTCGATCTTCATCGCATCCTTGCGGTCGCCGCCCTTGCGTTCCACGGTGACCAGCTTTTCGCATTCGGCGACAAAATTGATCGCGGAGGCATCCGTGGCGGACGCCGCCCGCAGCTTTTGAATGATCGCTCCCAGGGAGGTGCCGCGCTGGGCAAGGATGGATTTCTCCAGGTCCTCCAGCTGCTTCAAGACTTTTGCGCTCTGCTCAGGCGTGAGGGTGGGCACGGGCGGGACGTAGGGCGGGGCGTCTTTGTTCTCCTGAGCGGTGGCGGTGAGCGCCGCAGTGAGACCGGCGAAAATGAAGAGAAGCGAGCGGTGCATAGGATTGAGAAAAACGAAATTACCGGAATTCGCTGCGGCAGGGAAGCCACAAGTGCCGGGAGCCAAGGAAATCCCGGCCCTTCGGAAAAACGTGGAGCCCGGCGGATTCTTAGCCGGGATGTGCGATGGAGACCCCTCCAGTTCTCAGACCATTTGGACCCGGTCCGCCTCCACCTTGCCGATGAAATGATCCCAGTCCCGCACGCTGTAGTGGTTGCGGATCAGGGCGCTGGTGGGCACCTCGCGCGGAGCAAAAGGCGGGCGCAGCAGGCGCAGGCCGATCTCCTCCGGCAGGCGGTTGCCCTTGCGGCTGTTGATGCGCTTGTCCGCCAGCACGCAGTTTTCCCAGGTGGTCTTGCCGCCGCGCGAGCGGGGGACGATGTGGTCGATGTTGCCCTCGCTGGGCCGCAGCCTGCGCCCCGTGTACTGGCACACGCCGCCATCGCGCTCCCAGATGGCGCGGGCGCAGAACTTGGGCCGGCGCTTGGGCACCTTGTCGAACCGCGCCAGAACGATCACCGTAGGCACGCGAATGCCGCCGCGCACGGTGCCCACCGCGTAATCGCCCTCGCGCACGGGCAGCATGAGCCATTCCTCCCAGGTCACGGGCCGCAGTTCTTCGTCCAGCTTGATGTCAAGCGCGGTTGCCGATCCGTTGACCAGCATGGAGAAGGTTTCGGCGGGCGTTTTGACGTCAATCGCCTGCCAGTGCCTGTTCAGCACTAAAACAATGGTCTTGTTCAGGACATCACTCATCGCATTAACATGGAGGTTAATTCGGGCCGCTGGCCGCGATGGGCTCAATGCGTAGCACTGACCCGGCTCCTGCGCAAGTGGCGCCGCGAAAGCGCTGTGTTACGGGGGCGACACGGAGCTGCGTCTGCCCAATTCCTCATCCGCAGGCCGGGCTCAAGCCCCCTGCCATTGTGGGATGGGTTTGATCAGGAAGAACCCTTTTAGGCAGGATCCGCCCCAACCGTCTGCTCGATCATCGCGTAGGCGTTGTGGTTGTGGATGGACTCGAAGTTCTCGGCCTCCACTTTGAACCACGTGATCTGGCCGTGCTGGGCGGCCTTGATCGCCACGTTGCGCACCAGGTCTTCGACGAACACCGGGTTGTCGTAGGCGGTCTCGGTGACGTGTTTTTCATCGGGGCGCTTCAGCAGGCTGTACAGTTCGCAGCTCGCGCTGGCCTCCACCAGCTCGATCAATTCTTCGATCCAGACGGGCTGGGTGAAGCGCACGGAAAGCGTGACGAGGCCGCGCTGATTGTGCGCCCCGCGCTCGCTGATGGCCTTGGAGCACGGGCACAGGGTGGCCACGGGCACTTCGACGGTGACCTTGAAATCCACCTCCTGGCCGCTGGCCTCCACGTCGAAGACCACACCGTAATCGACCATGCCCCTGGCTTTGGTCACGGGGGCGGCCTTCATCCTGAAATAGGGAAAACGAAACTCCACATGCGCGCGCTCGGCATTGAGCTTTGCCAGCAGCTCACGCGGCATGGCGGCGATGCCTTTGACCTCCAGCACCTGACCGTGGGAGTGGAGCACCTCCACGAACCGGCTCATGTGCGTGCCCTTGTAATGGTGCGGCAGGTCCACCGCCAGCGAAACCACGGCCACGGTGTGCTGCTCCTGCTGGTCGCGGTCGCGGATGCGCAGGGGGAAGCGGAGGCTGCGCACACCCACCCGGTCGATCGGCACCTGGCGATGATCGCGTTCGTTCTGGGTGTCTTTGAGAGATGGCATGGCCGGGCGGGAAGGTGGCGGGCAAAGACGAAAAGTCCCACTGCCGGGTCAACGACAGTGGGAACAAATACGTTCAGTCAGCGGGCATGAGCCGCCGGAGGGCTAGAGCATGTTCACAGCGCGGGCGCGCTTGATTTCGCGGGTGATCTTGCGGTGAATCCAGGCGGAGACGCCGGTCACACGGCGAGGCAGGATCTTGCCGGTCTCGGTGGTGAACTTGGAAAGCAGGTCGGGGTTCTTGTACACCAACTGGGTGGTGGGGATGTCCATGCGACGACGCGGAAGCTTGCGGTTCGCGCGACGGAAGTTCAGGAGACGCTCTTTGTTCTTGGGCTGCATGATGGGATTCGGTGAAGGGGCTGCCAGTTAGCGGATTTCGCGGTGAAGCGTGCGCTTCTTCATGAAGTG
>CAINXC010000075.1 GCA_903854655.1 uncultured Verrucomicrobiota bacterium
TGTCGCCCTTGACCGCGCCGCCTGAGACGATCTCCTTCAAGAGGCGGCGCATGATCTTGCCGCTGCGGGTCTTGGGCAGCAGGGTGGTGAAGCGGATGTCATCCGGCTTGGCGATGGCGCCGATGACCTTGCCCACATGATTCTTGAGGGCCTTGGCCAGCTCCGGATCGGCCTTGTAGCCTTCCTTCACAGTGACGAACGCGACCACGGCCTGGCCCTTCAATTCATCGGGGCGGCCCACAACGGCCGCTTCCGCCACGGCTTCATGGCTCACCAGCGCGCTCTCCACTTCGGCGGTGCCGAGGCGGTGGCCGCTGACGTTGAGCACGTCATCAAGACGGCCCACGATCCAGAAGTTGCCGTGCTCGTCGCGGCGCGCGCCGTCGCCCGCGAGATAGATGTCCTTGTACGTGCCCCAGTAGGCGGACTTGTAGCGCTCCTCGTCGCCGAAGATGGTGCGCAGCATGGAGGGCCAGGGCTTGCGGACGACCAGCTTGCCGCCTTCATTCGGGCCCACCTCGTTGCCCTCCTCGTCCAGGATCGCCGCGTCCACGCCAAAGAAGGGCAGGGTGGCCGTGCCAGGCGTGGTGGGAGTGCAGCCGGGCAGGGGAGTGATCATGATCGCGCCGGTCTCAGTCTGCCAGAAGGTGTCGACGATGGGGCAGCGACCGCCGCCGATCAGCTTGTGATACCACATCCAGGCCTCGGGATTGATCGGCTCGCCGACACTGCCAAGCAGGCGCAGGGAGGACAGGTCGTGCTTCTTGACCCATGCATCGCCCCACTTGATGAAGGCGCGGAGGGCGGTGGGGGCGGTATAGAGGATGGTGACCTTGAGGCGCTCGATGATGTCCCAGAAACGGTCCGGTTCCGGCCAGTTCGGCGCGCCTTCGTACATGACCACGGTGGCGCCATTGGCCAGCGGGCCATAGACGATGTAGCTGTGGCCGGTGACCCAGCCGACATCGGCGGTGCACCAGTAGATGTCGTCGTCCTGGAGATCGAACACGTACTTGCTTGTGCAGTAGGTGCCGGTGAGGTAGCCGCCGCTTGTGTGAAGGATGCCCTTGGGCTTGCCAGTGGAGCCGGAGGTGTAGAGAATATAAAGCGGGTGCTCGCTGTCGAAGCCCTTGGCCGGGCACACGGCCTTCACCTTGCCGGCCTCGCTGGCGTACCAGAAATCACGGCCTTCCTGCATGGCCACTTCCTGGCCGGTGCGCTTGACCACGAGCACGCGCTCCACGCTGGAGGCGTCGCGCAGCGCGGCGTCCACGTTCGCCTTCAGGGGCACGATCGAGCCGCGCCGGTAGCCTCCGTCGGCGGTGACGACGATCTTCGCCTGGCAGTCGTGCAGGCGGTCCTTGATGGATTCCGAGCTGAAGCCACCAAACACCACGCTGTGCGTGGCGCCTATGCGGGCGCAGGCCAGCATGGCGATGGCGGCCTCGGGAATCATTGGCATGTAAATGAGCACCCGGTCCTTGGGCTTGGCGCCGTGGGCCTTGAGCACATTGGCGAACTTGCACACCTCATAGTGCAGTTGCTGGTAGGTGAGGGTGCGGGTGTCGCCCGGCTCGCCCTCGAAAATGATCGCCGCCTTGTTCTTCCGGCCGTTGGTCAGGTGGCGGTCCACGCAGTTCTCCGCCACGTTCAGCTTGCCGCCGATGAACCACTTCGCAAAGGGGGGCTTCCATTCGCAGACCTTCTTCCACTTCGTCTGCCAGGTCAGCTCGCTGGCTTCGCGCGCCCAGAAGGTGTCGGGCGATTTGATGCTTTCGTTATAGAGCTTCTTGTACTGCGCCATGCTTTTGATGCGCGCCTTCTGGGAAAACTCGGCGCTCGGCGGGAACACACGGCTCTCCTTCGTGACGGACTGGAAGTTGCTGGTGCTCTTCTTGGCGGCGGGTTTGGCGGCCTTGACGGCTTTTTTGGCCGGGGCCTTCTTGGTGCTCTGCTTCTTGCTCATGGCGAATGGCTTGTGGGGCTGGGAGTGGAAGGGGCGAGACTATGACGGGACAAGGGCTCGTGGCAATGCGAAAGCGCTGGCGAAATGGCTTTCAACCAAGGAATGAAGCCTCTGCTGGCGTACGGTGCGAAACACCGCAACCCTTGTCGAAAGCCCACCCATGACGAAACTTGCCCTCCCGCTTCTCGCCGCCCTGATGCTGGTCCGGCCTGCCCAGGCTGCCGATGTGCCTGATCCTTCGGCGGTCACGCTGGTCTTTGGTGGCGACATCATGCTCGCCGAGACGGTGGGCGAGCGCATCGCGCAGGGCATTGACCCCTTCGCCGACGTGGCACCCTTTCTCCAGACGGCGGATGCCACCATCGCCAATCTCGAATGCGTGGTGGCCACGACAGGCACGCCGATGGAGGGCAAACCCTTCACTTTCCGTGCTGATCCCCGCGTGCTGCCGGTGCTCGCGAAGCATTTTCCCATTGTCTCCCTGGCGAACAACCACACGGGCGACTTTGGTCACGAGGCGTTCATCGAGCAGCTCGACCGGCTCAAGCAGCAGGGCATCGCCTACTTCGGCGGCGGCCGAAACTGCGCCGAGGCGCGCACGCCGCACATCATCGAGCTCAAGGGCCTGCGCATCGCCCTGTTAGGCTACTGCGATTACCATCCCCGCGAGTTCGAAGCAGGCTCGAACTGGCCGGGCACCGCCTGGGCCGTCGGCCCGCAAATCGAGGCCGACATCAAGGCCGCGCGCACCCTGTATCACGCCGATCTCGTCATCCCCTTCATGCACTGGGGCCTGCAGTACGTGCCAGAGAACAAAAGTCAGCGAAAGCTCGCCCACCTCATGATCCGCGCCGGAGCCGATGCCGTGATCGGCAGCCACCCCCACGTCACCCAGGCCGTGGAGTACTACCGCGGCAAGCTGATCATCTACAGCCTTGGCAACTTCGTCTTCAACGGCTTCGATGAAGGCCCCTCGCGCGCCGGCTGGCTGGCACGGCTGCGCCTGAACAAGCAAGGCCTCATGTCATGGGACACCGCGCCGTATCACATCACGGATGACGGCATTCCCCATCTCGCGAAGGATGTTGAGTCGCCGGCAGGTGATGCAAAGAAGCGCATTCGTTAGGCGGCCAACTCCTCACCCGCAATTGAGCATCAAGTAGCGGACGGCTCGGTGACTACGGTCGTCGCATCCTTCGGCAGCAGCAGCTTCTTTATACTTGTCTGGCGATTGACGGCAACGGCACGGGCAACAACGGCGGTGCGATCCACAACGGCAACA
>CAINXC010000076.1 GCA_903854655.1 uncultured Verrucomicrobiota bacterium
GACGAAACGCTGATTGTCTGGGGCGGCGAGTTTGGCCGCACGCCCACCAGCGAGGGGCTTGGCAAATTTGGCCGCGACCACGACTGGCATGGGTATTCCATGTGGCTCGCCGGTGCCGGAGTGAAAGGGGGCCGGGCCATCGGCGCGACCGACGAACTCGGCTTCAAGGTGGTCGAAGAGCCCCACCATGTCGGCGACCTGCACGCCACCATTCTCCACCTCATGGGCCTCGATCACACGCGCCTCACCTACCTGCATCAGGGGCTGAACCAAAGGCTCACGGGCGTGCTGGACCGGCGTGTGATCCGGGGCGCCCTTGCCTGACATCTTTCACCCTCATTTATCATGCCTGATCACACCTCATCCACTCGCCGTCAGTTCGTCAAAGCCTCCGCGATAGCAGCGGCAGCCTCCACCGTGGGCAAAACCCAGGCCGCGCCTGCGGCGCATGGCGTGTCATCGCGCAAGACGATTCAAACCGACGTCCTCATCTGCGGCGGCGGCTGTGCGGGCATCGCCGCCGCCCTCTCCTCGGCGCGAAACGGCGCAAAAACTCTGCTGGTCGAACGCGCGGGGTTCTCGGGCGGCATCATCACCTGCGTCGGCCTGCCCTACTTCGACGGGCTGATCGCAAAGCAGACCGGCAAATTCGTGGTCAGTGGCATCCCGGTGGAGTTGCTCGTCAAGATGGGCGCGGCGAAGGAAGGCGCAAAACACATCGACGACCTGCGACCCGACCTGGTGACCAAGTACTGGTCCTCGGTGCTGATTCCCAACACCGACCAGTTCAAGCTGCTCGCTGATCGTTTGCTCGCAGAGCAGAGCGACAACCTCACAGTCCTCTACCACAGCTTCGCCTGCGAGGCGGAGGTGAAGGATGGCCGCATCGCAGCAGTGCTCATCGCCAACAAGGACGGCCTTGTGCGCATTGAGGCCAAACAGGTGATCGACTGCACCGGTGACGCCGACATCGCAAACTGGGCCGGCGCCGCCATTGAGAAGACGCAGCCGCTGATGCCCATGACCATGCACTTCCGCATCGGCAACGTAAAGCCGGTGAAGGAAACCGGCGGCGCGGCGAAGAAAGCCATGGAAGAGGCACACGAGCGCGGCGAACTGCCCGCCTTCTACGGCCCCGGCCTGATCTATGCCTTCGCCAAGGACGAGGCCTACGTTCATGCCGTGCGCGTGCCCGGCGACGCCACCGACGCCACCGACCTCACTCGCGCTGAAATGCAGGGCCGCAAGGATGTGTGGACCATGTTTAACGCCTGGAAAAATTCCGTTCCTGGTTTCGAAGACAGCTACCTCATCAGCAGCGGCCCCTACATCGGCATTCGTGAAAGCCGCCGCATCGTCGGTCAGCACGTCCTGAGCCTCGATGATCTCAAAACCTGCCGCCGGTATGACGACGCCATCGCCACCGGCTGCTGGTTCGTCGATATTCATCCCAACGGCCCGGACACCAAGGAGAAAAAAACCGGCGTCGGCTTCCAGCCCGATCCCTACGACATACCCTACCGCAGCCTCCTGCCCAAAGGTGTGAGCAACCTCCTGGTCGCCGGCCGCTGCCACTCCGCCAGCGCTGATGCCGCCGCCTCGTCGCGCGTCACTGTCACCGCCATGGCCATGGGCCAGGCCGCTGGAACCGCCGCCGCCATGGCGACCAAGGGCAAAACGGAGGTGGGATTGCTCAATGGTGTGAAAGTCCGCGAGACGCTGGTCTCGCAAGGCGCCGGACCTGTATCGTGAAGCAATTCGCGATCGCCCACCAATAGTTTGCTTCCTGTCCAAGCCGGGCCAAGGGATACGCCTGCGCCGAAACCGCTCCCCACATGATGAATACCAAGTCCGCTCTCTTTCAATTTCGGGCCGTCATGCTCGTTTTCATGTGCGGCTTGATTCTGAGCGGGACAACGGCGTTTCCACTGCAACTGGAACTCGATTTTCTATCCCGTATCCTGGGTGTCGGCGATGCCACAAGCCCGGACGGACACGTTGGCCTGGCCTACTGGATCCTGACCGTGAAAGGCGGGCTCGACCACACCTATGCGGTGTATCCTTGGATGGCCTATGGCACGGACTGGCTCGCCTTTGCCCATATCATCATCGCGATCTTTTTCATCGGCCCCCTTATTGATCCCCTCTCCGGCCGGTACACTATCTACTCCGGCATTTTCGCCTGCGTGGCTGTTATTCCCCTGGCCATGATTTGCGGCGCTTTGCGGAGCATTCCCTTCTATTGGCGCCTCGTCGATTGCTCCTTTGGCGTGATTGGGGTGGTGCCCTTGCTCTACTGCCTCAGGCTGATTGGGCGCATCGAATCCCAAAAGAGCGACCGGGATTGAGTCTGTTCCCTCAAATCAACTCCTTCAGCGGCTCCCCATCCTCCACCACGTAGATGCCGCCGCCTCTTCGCGCGTCACCGCGATGGCCATGGGCCAGGCCGCCGGAACCGCCCCGCGATGGCGACCAAGGGCAGAACGGAGGTGGGATTGCTCAGCGGTGTTAGAGTCCGCGAGATGCTGGTATCGCAAGGCGCGGGGCCGGTGGCTTGAATTCTGCCGTGGTCCGCAGCCACCACCCTGTCTTTTTCACAGTCCTTGACGAAGCCTCACCTAAAGGCAAGCTGGTGGCAATCATGCCATCCTTCCGCTCCCTAGTGCTGTTGCCTCTCGTTTTCGCGACCTCTCTGGTCCTCGCCGGAACAGCCCGGACGGATGTGCTCGTCTATGGCGGCGTGCCCTGCGGCATCATTTCGGCTGTCGCTGCGGCGAGGGAGGGGGCGGCGGTGACGCTGGTGGAGCCGACGAGGCACATTGGCGGGCTGAGCACGAGCGGACTAAACACGGCCGAAACCGAGCACATGCTGAAATGGACCTTTGGAGGCCTGGCGCTGGAGTTCTATCAGCGACTGGGCAAGGCGTATGGCACCAGCGGACCGGAGTTCTACTTTGAGTCCAGCGTGGCTGAGATGGTGTATCAAGAAATGCTGAAAGAGGCCGGAGTGAAGGTCCTCCTGGGTGCAAGGCTGAACAAGGTGACCAGGGATGCCGCCCGCATCCGCAGCATCACCCTGAGCGACGGCTCCGAGGTTGCCGCCAAAGTTTATGTTGATGCAAGTTATGAAGGCGATCTCATGGCCGGCGCCGGGGTGAGCAGCACCTTTGGCCGTGAAGCGAAGGCGGAGTTCGGCGAGGAGGCGGCGGGTGTTCGGTTTGACACCACCGTGCGCCACGCAGCCACAGTGGATGAGAAAGGTGCTCTCCTGCCCGGCATCTCCGGCTGGGCCAGGGACCTGAAGGAAGGCGACGCCCACCCTGGCACGATGAACTACAATTTCCGCCTCACGTTTGCCAACGATGCGGCCGTCAAGGCACCGATCCCGCAGCCCGCCCACTATGACCGGCACCGCTATGCGCTTCTGGAGAACTGGCTGCGTGGCATGCAGGCCCGGAAGGAAGCGGTCAAGCTCAGCGACCTGCTTGATTTCTACCCGCGCCGGCACGGCAAATTCGAGGTGAACAACAAGCAGGCCGCCATCTTTTCCCTGGGCCATTTTGGCGGACAGTTCGGCTGGCCGGGCGGCAGCTACGAGGAGCGGACAAAGATCTTTGCCGATCATTGGGACTACACGCTCGGGTTGCTCAAGTTCCTGGCCGAAGACGAGGGCGTGCCGCCGAATGTGCGCGCGGAAATGAAGGCCTGGGGCCTGCACAAGGACGAATTCCAGGACAATGGCAACCTGCCCTATCAGCTCTATGTGCGTGAGGCCCGGCGCATGCGCGGCGCATACGTGGTGCGGCAGCAGGATGTGCAGGAAGAGCGGCGCAAGCCCGATGCCATCGGCATCTCCTCGCACTTCATCGACTGCCACCACGTGCAGCGCCTTGCGCTATCGCCCGCCGAGTTCATCAACGAGGGGCGCATCTGGCGCACCTGCGCAGCCTATCAGATTCCCTACCGCGCCATCACACCGAAGGCCGGCGAGTGCACCAACCTGCTCGTGCCCGGTGCCGCCAGCTTCACCCATGTGGCCTTCTGCACGTATCGCCTGGAGAGCGTGTGGATGATCGCTGGTCACGCGGCTGGAGCCGCCGCTGCCATGGCCGCAAAGAGTGACAAGGAGGTGCAGCAAATCGACCTGCCCGCTCTTCAGACCCGGCTGCGGGAGCAGAAGCAAGTGGTCGATTTCATTCCTGGCGAGCCAGAGAGGTGGACCGACATCCACAAAGATACCGGCGGAGTGAAGGAGTTCTAACGGGACAAAAAGCCCCGCCTCAGATCAGCTCCTTCAGAGGCTCGCCATCCTCCACCACGTAGATGGGGCGGCCCTGATGGTCGGGATAGGTGGTGTTGAGCGGCACGCCCATGTGATGGTAGATGGTGGCGGCAAGGTCGCCGGGAGTGACGGGGCGTTCAACGATTTCGCCGCCATCGCGGGAGGAGGCTCCAATGACCTGGCCATGGCGAAACCCGCCGCCGGCCATGCACATGGACATGATGTGGGCCCAGTGGTTGCGACCGTCGGTGCTGCCCTGGGTGCCAAGCGTGGGGGTGCGGCCAAACTCGCCCATGGCGATGACCAGGGTGTCGTCCAGCATGCCGTGATCCTTGAGATCGCTCACCAGCGTGGTGATGACGTGGTCGAAGACCGGCAGCAGCGGGCGCAGGCCGTTCCAGATGCCGCCGTAGGGCGGAATGTTGTCGCCATGATTGTCCCACGTGCCTGAGGCGCCATGGTTGCTGAGGTCGATGGTGACGAAGCTGGAGCCACGCTCCACCAGGCGGCGGGCCAGAAGAGCCTGCCTGGCCCAGTCGTGGTCCCCATAGCGCCCGACGATGTGTTTGGGTTCCTTCGACAAATCAAAGGCTTCCTGGGCGCGGCCACCGGCCACGATGTCGAAGGCTTTCTGCGAGAAGCTGTCCATGGCCGACATCATGCCACTGTTGTCGATGCTGGCACGCAGGCCGTCCATTTGCTGCGACAGCGTTCGGCGCGACTGGATGCGCTCCATCGAAAGCCCCGCAGGCAGTTCAAAAAGCCTGGTGGCGGCAGCGCCATTGAAGGGATCGTACTGCTGGCCCAGCCAGCCGCCCCAGGCGACATGAGAGCGGGACTTCAGATTCAGCACCACGTAGGGCGGCATGCCGGGATCGTTGGGGCCGTGGTGCTTGGCGACGACGGAGCCAATGGCGGGATACAGGTGCCCTTTGGGATTGGTGCGCGGCTCGGCGGCCCGGTTGGCGGCCTGCATCACCATGTTAGGTTCATGGTTGCTCTGGCGGCAGTCGACAGAGCGGATCAGCGTGAACTTGTCCAGCATGGCGGCCTGCTTGGGCAGGTACTCGCACATGTGAACGCCGGGCAGCTTGGTGCGGATGTCCTTGAAAGGGCCGCGAATTTCCACCGGCATGGCGGGCTTGGGATCCCAGGTGTCGATCTGCGACGGGCCTCCTGTCATCCACAGGAGAATGACGGCCTTGTTGCCGGACAGCGGTTTGCCCTGGCTGGCCGATTCGGCCCGCAACTGCATGAGGCCGGGAAGCGACAGCCCGCCGATGCCCGCAAGGCTGGCCTTCAACACCGAGCGCCGGCTGTGAACCGTGACGCCATCGCGCAGGCGCGGATTCATGAAGGTGAAGGCATGCCCGTCCCCATGCCCGGCATGGCCAGGCGCGGCGGTGAAAGGAAGCTTCAGCATGGGGCAGAATACGCCGGCTGGAAGGCGATTCTAGCGGATGCAGCGATAGGTGGGCGCACGTCTTTGCGTTGCTCTTCCCCCGCGACTGGCTCACTGTGCCGCTCGTCTCATCATCAACTCACCCATTCCCTCATGAAGAAAACCTTCTGTTCCCTGCTGGCGCTCGCGCTGATCGCCGCGCCCGTGTTCTCCGCTTCGGCTGCTGACGCCAAGCGCGTCCTTGTCTGCACCGTGACCACCGGCTTCCGCCACGGCTCCATTCCATTCGCGGAGAAGACCCTGGAAAAGCTGGGCAAGGAGTCTGGCGCCTACACCATCGTCGCCTTCCTCCAGCAGCCGGACATCATGGTGCCCAAGGCGCCGGGCAAGCCCAAGGCCCTCGCCGCGGACGCGGACGCCAACGCGCAGAAGCGCTTCGCGAACGACATGAAGAAATACGACGAGGCGATGACCAAGTGGACGCCCGAAGCGCAGGCGGAAGCCAAGGAAGCGCAGGCCAAGTTTGACGTGGCGGTTAAGAAGGCCCTGGAGCCCCTCAGCCCGGCCAACCTCGCAGCCGAAAAGATCGACGGCGTGATCTTCGCCAACACCACCGGCGACCTGCCGCTGCCGGACAAGGACGGGTTCATCAAGTGGATCGAAGAGGGCCACTCCTTCATGGCCATGCACAGCGGCAGCGACACCCTGCACGGCTACCGCCCTTACAGCGACATGCTGCAGGGCGAGTTCGAGACGCACCACGCGCAGGTCCCGGCGGATCTGGTGGCCGGCGACATCAGCCACCCAGCGAACGGCGGCATTGGCGCGACCTGGCAGCTTGCGCAGGAAGAAATGTACCACATCAAGACCCAGGACCGCTCCAAGGTGCGCAGCCTGTGGTACATGCGCCACGATCCGAACGTGGTCGAAACCAAGGTGTACTTCCCCGTGTCCTGGTGCCGCATCGACGGCAAGGGCAAGGTGTTCTACACCAGCCTGGGCCATCGCGAAGACCTGTGGAGCGATTCGCCTGAACTCAAGGACCGCAAAAATTCCGTTGAGGTAAGCAAGCAGTATCAGGCGCACATTCTCGGCGGTATCAAATGGGCTCTCGGGCTCGTCGAAGGCAGCTCCACGCCAAACCCGGAAGTCGAGTAGTTGACATCCGAAGATGATTTCATGAAGGCTGGGCCTGCGGGCCCGGCCTTTTTTGTTGCTCACCGTCTTCCGGGCCGGCTGCGAACAGAGGGAAAAATTGAGCTTGTGATGACGGGGGGCGTAGTACCTTCCAAAGTCGCCGCCATGAAACCCTGGAAACCATCCTTCTGCGCCTGCCTCCTGTGCGCCGCCACCTTGCTGCTGCAAGGCTGCGCCTGGGTCAAGAAGGCGGACGGCGCGCCCAAAACCCAGGCTCCCGCGAACACCGCACGCGTCGTTCCCAACCCGGCAACCGCGACGGCAAGCACGCTCCTCAGCATGTCGTTCGAGGAAGCAGCCTTGATCGCCCCGCAACACATCGACGTGCCCTATCTGCCAAAGGTGGCCGCCGACAACATCGAGGTCCTGCGCAAGTTCGCGGATGGCAGTCCAAGGAAAATTCGAGCCAAAGGCCGGGTGTTCCTGGAACTCGATCAGAAGGATCACGCCAAGGCGCTCTGCGAAGAGGCGCTCATCGACGGGGGCGACATCATCCTTCGGGGCCGGCCCATTGTCCAACGGGGCACCAGCACGGTGGAAGGCCTTTCCGATGTGACCGTGTTCTATCTTCTCGGCAGCAGCCTGAAGGCCATCGGCAAGCATCGCCTCACCAATATCAAGGCGCTGGCCGGAGGCAGCCCGTGGCAAAGCAGCTACGCCACCTTGCTGCCGCCGCTGGACAGCGGAGATGTGCCTGCGGCGGTTCGCGATGAAATGCGCAAGGCGGCGGAGGCCGAGGCCCAGTTGCAGCGCTCGCGCGTCGGCCTGCCCCCCGCCTTCCCCGACGCCGTCAACCCCCAGGCGGTGCCGGTGCCGGAACCTGCAAATACAAGTCCGGCACCTGACAAAAAGAAGACCTCGGCGAACTGAGCCGAGGGGACCCCTTTCTACTTCGCGCTCACATCAAAGCAGAACAGCAGTTCCTGATCGCGCAGATAAAGCTTGCCGTTGCTCACCACCGGATGGGTCCAGATCTTGCCGCTCTTGGAGCGCTGGGTGGTCTGCGGCGTCAGCTTGAAGCGGCTGAATTCCTTCCAGCCATTGGGTGAGGCGTCCGCGAGCACGACGTTGCCAGTTTCTTCTTCCAGCAAATACAGGCAGCCATCGGCAAAGTGAATCGCGCCTTTTTTCAGCGCGCCCTTTTCCTGCCACTTCACCGCACCGGTCTTGAAGTCCATGCAGGTCCAGCCCTTGCCGTCGCAGAAGCCGTAGAGATTGTCTTGATAGAGGAGCACCCCGCCGTGGTGGTTCACCATGTCGGTGTTGGAATACCCGTCGGTGAGCTCGTTGTTGGGACCAATGCCCACCTTTTTGCAGCCCACACCGTAGCCTGCGGCCACGAAGACCTGGCCGTCGCTGAAAATGGGCGAAGGGATGACTGCCGTCTTGCCGGAGAAGGGCGATTTCCAAAGCACCTTGCCATCGGCGGCGTTCACCGCGCCAACGTTCTGCATGGTGAGCTGGATCAACTGACGCACGCCGTTGTGGGTGGCGGGAATGATCGAGGAATACTGGGCCGGATCGGTCCATTCGCCGCTCTGCCAGACCTTCTTGCCCGTAGTTTTGTCGAAGGCGGCCAGGGTGCCCTGCGCGCCGCCTGGCGTGCAGATCACCAGATTGCCGTCCACCAGCACGGATTCAGTGTAGCCCCAGCCCGGAATCTTGCCGCCAAGGTCCTCCACCATGGCAACCTTCCAGAGCAGCTTGCCGTCGGCTGCGTTCAAGCAGGACAGGTGGCCTTTGCCGCTCATCGCGTAAACCTTGTCACCGTCCACCGTGGGTGTGCTGCGCGGGCCGTTGCCCCAGTTGTTGGTCAGCAGAGGCCCGGCTTCGGCGGACCACTTTTCCTTGCCCGTTTTCACATCCACGGCGATGACGAACTCCGTCGCGTCGCGGGCGCCCATGGTATAGAGCGTATCGCCCACCACGGCGAAGCCCGAGTAGCCAAGGCCTGCATCCTCGAACAACCACACCTTTTTCGGCCCTTCGGCAGGCCATGTTTTTAGCAGTCCCGTATCCTTGGATTGATCGTCAAAACTGGCCCCGCGCCAGCGCGGCCAGTCGGCTGCCTGGGACAGCGAGGAAACAAGGAAGGAAACCGCAAGAGCTGCGGCCATCACGGGGCGGCGATTCAAAGTCATGGAATGCAAGGGTCGAAGTTGATAAGCTGAAGCCTATTCAGACAGGAACAGACGATCCCGTCCAGTCAAGATGTGCAGAGGGAAAACGTGCGCCAGCCCGCCATTGTTCATCATTCCTCGGCGCTATTTCGCCACAACGTGGGGCGAGAACATCTTCACGATCTCATCGGCCTCCAGCGCCACGTCCACGCCCAGGCGGCGCGCATAGCTGCGGATCGCATTCTCCTGCCCGTGCGCGGGCTTGAAAACCACGAGGGTGGCTGCGGCGTTTGGTCCGCCCATGCGAAACGCCCGCTCCTTGACGTTGTCGAGGTGCTCCTGGGGTGGCCTGGTCATGGTGGCCTTGCACGAGATCACGCGCAGGGAGGCGGTCTGCTGGTCCACGCATACCAGGTCCGTCTCGCTGAAGTCCGCGTTTTCGTTCTTCGCCAGTTCCACGCTCCAGGCGGGGTCCTTGTAGCGGGGGTTGCGCAGCAGGCAGTCCATCACGGCCAGCTCAATCCAGGAACTCATGATCAGGGACAGGACCCGCTCAATGTTCCGCCGGGTGGGCTGGGTGTTGAGCTTGTAGCTCTGCGCATCGCCGCGCAGCAGGCCGGCGCTGGTGGCGGCGGCAAGCAGCAGCCGGGACGGCTCGTTGGCCGTCGCCTGCGGGGGCAGCGGTTTCACGGTCAGTTCGCGCAGTTCCTCGGCCCCCTGCGGCAGCTTGTCCCCCTGGGTGTAAAAGAAGGCGCGCAGGGTCTTGTTCAGCCCTTCGAGCAGCGACCAGTTCTGGTTGCGCAGTTCAAACGCTTTCAACCCAAAGGCACGCAGTGAATCGGTGGCGGTGTCGCTGCGCCAGTCATCCGGATTCCTCCCCTCCACCGCCATGAGCAGGCGTGCGGAAAGCTTGCTGGCAATGCTGCGGAAATCCGGCCAGCGGCCTTCCCGCCCGGTGCGCCCGTCGGAGAAGCGCTGGTCGGCATTGTCACAGTAAATCGAGGGACGCCCCAGGGCGGAAGCGGCTTGAAACGCACCGACGCTCATCAGCCGCGTGCCGCCGGTGAAGTTCACGGTCACCCCCTGGGTGGTCGCCAGCGTGCTGGCGATCAGATCGCGAGCAGACGAAATATCGGGCGACAGGTGCGGCAGGTTGAGTTCGACCATCTTCGGCAGGTATCCTTTGAAGCCCGGCTCCTGGGAAAGGACATGCAGCGCCTGACGAAAATTAGCCGTCGCCGACTCCATGCGCGGGTTCCTGGCCGCATCGCCATTGCGCACCTGGATGATTCTCCCGGGGCGCAGTGCCATCACTGGCAGCAAGTTCTCCATCGCATCATCGCTCACAAGCTGGAGCAGTACCTGACAATTGGGCGCGGGTGCTGGTGCAGGCGCAGGGTCGTTTGGCTTCATAAATGAGGGGTGAGGGCGACGGGAGGGGTGCCATCATGGACGCTGCCACCGTCTTGGACAAGCATTGCTGTCAAAGATGCCCAAACTTCCGCACGTAGAACACGGTGATCGGCACCAGGCTCAGGGCGTCCACGCCCACGGCGCTCACCCCGGCCATCGTTCCAGAATCTACGGCGGCCAGGATGAAACCTGCGCCTACAAGCACGGCGAGGCCCGTCAAAAACAGGCTCAGCAGCGACACCACCCCCCGCTGCGGCTGGATCAGCGCAGTCAGCTTGTCGAAAAACTGCTGGGCGATCACAGCCAGAATCACAATCGAAAGGATGCCGATGTCACCAATGGCCGCCAGGGAACTGCCCGCGCCCTGCACCCAGTCATAGACACCGTGCGCCACCACCACCCCGACAAAGGTGCCGATGAACCTCTCCGCAGAGCCGAACCGAGTCCGAACCAGTTCGTACAAGGCGTGGCCGGCCAGGCCGGTGAGCGCCGCGTGGAAAAAATTGGCCGTGAGCAGTCGCCCCACCGCCGCCGTCGCGATGCCGTTCATGAGGTAGTAGCTGCGGTTCTCGTCCAGCGCGAAGCCCAGGCCCACGAAGGCCCCCGTCAGCAGCGCCTTGCCAGGTGCCTTGTGCTTGAGCAGCCAGGGGATAAAAGGTGCGAACAGCAGCAGCTTCGCCGCCTCCTCCCGCAGGCCCACCCCGGTCACATAGTAAAGCAGGTCATGCAGGAACTCGCCGTTTTCCGTGAAGCCGTTGGCGGTCTCCTGCCACTGCACCAGCAGCATGGTGGGCAGAATGCTCACCACCCCGGCAAAAAGCGCTGGCAGCGGCCGCACCCAGCGCCAGTGCTCACGCACGCCGCAGCGCACAAACACCGCATACCACAGCGCCGCCGCAAACAGGGTGACGATCAGCACGTCGGGCCGCGAATGCTGGCCTTCCAGACGCAAAAGCCCCGTCATCATCAGCTTCCAGTCCCCCAGCACCATGCCTGCATGATATTGATCCAGGGGTGAAGCCTCCCCGGCCACGCGGGGATCCGCCAGCATCAGGCGCAACGCCCGCAGATCCTTCAGATCAGTCGCCAGCCGCAACGCCTGGCTGCGCGCACGTTTGGCGTCGGCAAACCCGCCGCCTTCACGCAGGTAAGCCTGCAGCGCGCCCTTCGCCTCCCCTTCGCCCGCGAGCAGGTCGCCCAGGAACTCATTGGCAAAGACCGGTGGTGGGGTGCTCAAGGCGGCGGCCTCCAGGCGCTGCCAGGCCGCCTTGCCTCGCGGGTCCTTGGAGTCGATTCGCGCCAGCACGTAGTCCTCAAATCGCGAGCGCAGGGCCGCGTCGCTCACCTGCTTCTCGATCCTCTCCTTCATGTGGAGGCCGAAAAGCTCTCCGGACGCCTTAAACCCGTCCAACGTTGGTCGTGGCAGCCCCAGCGCCCTGGCCTTGGTGCCCAGCTCCGTCGTCACCCGGTGCAGCCAGCGCGCCAGATCGCGCTGGCTGGTCCCTTCCTTGCTCATCTCCCGTTGCAGCGATTCGATCACCGAGTGCAGACGCCTGCCTTCGGAATCCCCCTTTCCCTTCATGCCGACGATGCCGCAGGCCAGAAGAAAGCCCCCGGCCACGATGCCCGATGTGAGCTTGGCCAGGAACACCGGATTGCGGGAGAGGAGAAAAGCTCGGGTCTTCCAGCCGTGAAAGGAAAAAAGGGGCATGGGTGGAGAAGGGCGGGAAATGTCCAGCGTCCGTCGCGGTTTACCAGTCAAGAATAGCCCCTGTCCGTTGCTTTGGAGAATGCTACCAAACACCGCCTTCCGCCCTACGAATTGGCGGATTTTGATGGCGCACCCGCCCCCTCATGAGGCATTATAGGCGGGTCGCTCCTGCCATGCCTCACCATCCCATGAAGTCCTCTCTCTTAGCGGTCATGCTTGTCCTCCTCGTCGGCTCGTTTGGCCTGCCGCCACATGCTCACGCTCAAAGCCGCAGCGGCAAGGAAGCGCAGATCACCCCGCTGGACGACCTGATCACTGGCGACAAACTCTGGGACACAAGCACCGAGGAGTTTGAGCAGAAGTTCAAGCGATCCGGGCTCCAGTGGCTCTCCCAGGCGAAGGACCAGGCCCGCTTCTTCGGCAGCTACGGCCTGTGGAATGGCGAGGTGAAGATCGCGGAGGCGATTGCCGAATTTCAGAACGCGAAGCTGTACCGGGTGAACCTGTCGATTTTCAATCGCGGCGACAGCGCCACCGAAGTGACCAATCGCAAAGCCTTCGAAAAGATGGTCGAAGACAACAAGACCATCATCAGCACCCACCTCGGGGCGCAGCCGAAAGATCGCGGCAAGGATGCCACCAGCGCCGTGAAAGCCTTCGGGATGGTGTGGACAAAATCGCCGTCCATCTACCTGCTGGAGTGGAGCTTTGAGAAGGAGAATCCCGGGCTCAAGCAGGACTTCCGCGCGGAGTTCATCCGCCTGCGCGTCGCCCAGGAGCCCAAATCACAAGGGCTGCTCTCCAGCGCCTCCCCGACCGCAGGCGCAGTTCAGCCGGTTTTGAAGGCCTCACTGGCGGCGAATGTCACCCACGACGAGAACGGCGACATCGTGATCAAGAGCGTGCCGATGGTGGATCAGGGGCCGAAGGGCTACTGCGCGGTGGCCACGGCGGAGCGCGTTTTCAAGTACTACGGCATTCCGGTCGATCAGCATGAAATGGCGCAGGTCGCCAACACCCAGGAAGGGGGCGGCACCAGCCCGGTGCAAATGCTGAAGGCGCTCACCGCGCTCGAAGCCCGCCTCCACGTGAAAGTGCGCGCGCTCACCAAGTGGGACTACGGCGAGTTCAGCCGCATGGTCGGCGACTACAATCGAGAAGCCAAGCGCGACAAGAAGCGCGAGGTCAAGCTGCAGACCAGCGGCACCATCGACATCGCCGAAATCTATTCAGAAATGGATCCCGAGTCCCTGAAGTCCGCCCTCACGGTGAAGAACAAGGCCAACTACGGCAAGTTCATGCGCACCGTCTCCGGCATGATCGACCGCGGCGTGCCGCTCATGTGGGGCGTGGAGCTCGGCCTCTACAAGGAACCCGAGGTCCCCCAGGCCGCCGGCGGGCACATGCGCCTCATCATCGGCTACAACACCAAGACCAACGAAATCCTGTACTCCGACTCCTGGGGCGAAGCCCACGCCCTCAAGCGCATGCCGGCCGACAACGCGTTCCCGATGACGACGGGGTTGTATTACATGGAACCGCTGCGGTGAGTTGCAAATGGGGCCAGTACCAAACATGGGCCGTTCCGCCCCTCACCCCAGCCCTCTCCCGCCGGGAGAGGGAGTTTGCAACGGGCCTGCAACCCGTCCCGCTTTAAACAGCACAGAACTATCGTCCTCTCCCGGCGGGAGAGGATAAGAGGTGAGGGGCGAACGGCTCGCGGCAGAGTTTGCTCCACCCGCTTCCCCGCCCGCCCAGCCTTACGCCGCAGCTTCAACAACACCGCAGTCGGTGATCAGCACCTCGCTGCTGGGCCGGCCGCTGCCGGAACCCACCTTCTCGACCGCCTTGACCACGTCCAGGCCCTCGACCACTTCGCCAAAGACAACGTGCTTGCCGTCCAGCCAGGGCGTCACCACCGTGGTGATGAAGAACTGCGAGCCATTGGTGCCAGGGCCGGCGTTCGCCATCGACAGCAGACCCGCCTTCGTGTGCTTGAGCGTGAAATTCTCGTCCTCGAACTTGTTGCCATAGATGGACTTGCCGCCCGTGCCGTTGCGGTTGGTGAAATCGCCGCCCTGGAGCATGAACTGAGGGATCACCCGGTGAAACGGCGAGCCCTTGTAGCCAAAGCCCTTCTCCCCGGTGCAAAGCGCCCGGAAGTTCTCCGCCGTCTTGGGCACGACGTCATTGAAGAGTTCAAAAACGATCCGGCCAGCCGCTTTGCCGCCGATGGAGATGTCAAAAAAAGTGCGAGGACGTGCCATAATGAGGGTCGGCTGATAGGCCGAGGGAGCGCGGAGGTCAAGGCGTTATCGGACCCTGCTCCATTGGCAAATCGGCCGCCGCATCCGCCAGGATGTGCTTTTTGAGAAACGGAGGACCATGGCTCAAAGATTGTCGCGACAGTGGAGGCACCTGAACACCTCCCCCAAATGATCTCTGCGTTCTCTGCCTCTCAGCCCCTTTGCGGCCAAATGAGCCTCTGGGTGACTCCGCCTTGCCGCAGAGGGGCAGAGAGGCAGAGGACGCAGAGGTTTTGCAAGTGGCTCAGTGTTGAGCTGGAGCCAGTTTCGCCGAGCTTCGCCGCCCTCCGTAAACTCCATGCTGATCCGTCTCGATCAGCGCGGCTTCATCCGTCGCAACCCTGGTCAAGCCCGCGCCACCGAGCTGATGCTCAGCACAGAACTCATCCCTCCCCTGGAGCGCCCTTTCAAACTGTAACAATCTGCACCACAGGCCTAATTCGTCGATTATTGTTCGCCCGGCCTCTTTTCCTCTTTTCGAATCACGTGCATTCATGGCTGCCGTGTTTGCGAAACCAATTCAAAATCGTGCCAAAGAGAGTTCCCAATCCTCCCCCAATTACCCCCCCAATTAACCCACCTGGTACAATTCCGGTGGTTATATTCAAAATAACGAATACTCCTCCGCCGACGAAAGTACAAGTGCCTATGACTGCCTCATTGCTGGCTCCCCCAAATGAGAATCGACAAAGAAACAGGCCAAACGCAGCCGACTCAATAATGCCAAGCGCGATCAAGGCCCAACCCCAAGGGCCTGATAATATCTCACTACGAGCTATCTCACTATGAGCTGCATAAGGTGGCTTTCTCTCCATGGCTTCACGTACTCTTTGAGATTCAGGTAGCGTCATACCGCGAGCAACAAGACCCGCGAGGATGCGCTCTTCATTTACTCTTTGAGATTCAGGTAGCGTCACACCACGAGTTGCATAGGATTCAACCTGATAGTCAATCACAGGGATCATGGCTGCTATCATAGCCCCCCCAATCAGAAGGCTCAGAAAAATCCATTTATTAGCTCTCCTTTTAAGGCAAAAACCCCCTTCAGAATTCACCGTCTTGTGACAAAACGTACAGGTTTTGACTCGGCTGGGTATTTCATTTGTAGTGTTCATTTGGAGGTTTTCCATTTGATTTGCTATCCTTCACCAACGTGAGCATTCGCTGCGATTCTATACGGCCTCCAGGGTTCGGCAAATCCTATTTGAGAGAGGTGTTTCCCGTTCCATGCGGGCACGTCCCGTAACCACCAACCACTCACTCCGGATAAGCAAACTCATCCAGGTTCAAGATCACCCGGCACAACTGATCGAGCGAGGGCTCATGCTTGAGGAAGGCGAGCATTTTCGCGAGTTCTGCTGACGAGGGATCGCGGCACAGGGCCAGGCGCCAGGCGAGGCGGATTTGCGCGGCGGGATCGGCGCCGGCTTCCCTGGCTAAGCGGGTGGCGAGGTGGTGGGCCTGCTGGTTCACGAACTCGCCATTGAACAGGCTGAGGGCCTGGGGGGCGACGGTGGTGACCTGGCGCTGGGGGCAACTGGACACGGTATCGGCGAGGTCGAGCACCTCCAGCATGGGTACCACGAGCCCGCGCTTCACGAAGGCGTAGATGGTGCGGCGGGATGCTTCGCGCTCATCGGAAGGCTTCCAGATGCTTTTGTCGGAATTGCCCTCCAACGCGGCCTCGGGAATGGCGGGCCGCATGGCGGGGCCGAAGCGCTTCTCATTGAGCCGGCCGCTGACGGCAAGCATGGAGTCGCGGATGGCCTCGACCTCCAGGCGGCGGTAGGGCATGCGCCAGAGCAGGCGGTTCTCGGGATCGGCCAGCAGGGCGGGCGGGGCATCGGCGCGCTTGCTCATGCGCCAGGTGTTGCTCATAAGGATGAGCTGGTGCAGGCGCTTGAGCGACCAGTGGGCATCATTGACGAACCAGTGCGCGAGCCAGTCGAGTAGCTCCGGGTGCGTGGGCGCGGCGCCCATGAGGCCGAAGTCGTTGGCCGTGCGCACCAGCCCCTGGCCGAAGTGCTGCTGCCACACGCGGTTCACCATGACGCGGGCGGTGAGCGGATTGTCATCGTCCGCCAGCCATTGCGCCAAGCCGAGCCGGCGCCGGGTGGTGCGCTCACCGGGCGGAGGGAAGACCGGCTGCTGTTTCACCAAAATCGCTGGCACGGCGGGCTGCACCAGATCGCCGGGACGCGACGGCGAGCCGCGCGTGAGCACATGGGTTTCCGGGACCTTGGACGGCGATTCTCTCCAAATGTAAGCCTTCTGGGCGTTAGGTCCATCGCCCAAGGGCAGGGGTAATTCGGAGCGGCCGTTGCGCGGACGCTGCAAGGGCGCGAACACCGCCGCGAGGCTGTAGTAGTCGTGCGTGCTCAGCGGCTCGAACTTGTGATCGTGGCAGCGGGCGCAGCCAATGGTAAGCCCCAGGAAGGCCTGGCCGGTGGTGCTGACGATGTCATCCAACTGATCGTAGCGATCCGCAGCGGGATCGGCCGGCTCATCGTCCCAGTGGCCGAGACGCAGGAAGCCAGTGGCGATCATGGTTTCGGCGCTGCGATCCGGCAATTCATCGCCCGCCATCTGCTCTTCAACAAAGCGGTTGAAGGGTTTGTCGGCATTGAGCGCCTTGATGACATAGTCGCGGTAGCGCCAGACAAAAGGCTTCTCCGCGTCGCGCTCGTAGCCGTTGCTGTCGGCATAGCGGACGACATCGAGCCAGTGCCGCGCCCAGCGCTCGCCATAGGCGGGACGGGATAGGAGGTCGGCAATGACGTGATCCAGCGCCTCGGGAGTGGCGCTCAAGGCAAATCGCCGCTGCTCCTCCAGCGTGGGCGGCAGACCAGTGAGATCCAGATAGACGCGGCGCAGCAGGGCCATCGGCGCAGCCGCAGGCGCCGGCTTCCAGCCCTGCTGCTCAAGCTTGGCAAGCACGAAGGCGTCGATGGGATTGCGCGGCCAGTGCGGGTCTTTCACCGCTGGCACCGACGGGTTGCTCACGGGCTGAAAGGACCAATGCTCGGCAGGTGATTTCGGAATCACTTCACCCTTGGGATAAATCGCGCCGCCCTCAATCCAGCGACGCAGCAGCTCGATCTTTTCGGGTGGCAAAGGTTTGCCCTCGGCAGGCATGCGATCATCGTCACTCGACGCCAGCACGCGTTTCATGAGCAGGCTCGCGCTCCCCTGCCCCGCCACCACGACCGGGCCGTGCTTGCCGCCCTTGGCGATCAAAGCGCCCACGTCCAGCCGCAGACCGCTCTTTTGCTTCAACTGCCCGTGGCAGGAGGCGCAGTGCTCCCTGAAGATGGGCTTGATCTCGCGCTCGAAGTCGGGCGGTGAGTCTGCGCGGGCCATGCCACAAAGCGCCCATGCAATCACGCAGAGGGTAGGCGCTTTGAGATTTGTGGGACGGGGGATCACGGCTCTGATACGACACGGGAGGCGCTGCTTATTCAAGAACAAGCGGGTGGATCGAGGACACTGGAGCCCCGCCCGCCGAGGAGGAGTATGAGTAGGAGGAAGAGGAGGATTTAGAGGCCTTCGGGCCTCAGGGGCTGGGGCTCATAGAGAATGACACCGCCACGACGCAGGATCGCGCGCTGTACGGCAGTCACATCGACCTGCCGGACGCTCTTGCCAGCATCGAGCGCCACCTTGGCCGCAATGCCTGCCGCATCGCCCAAGGCCATGAACACCGGCTCCATGCGGATGGTTTGGTAGCCCACGTGGCTGGCGGAACAAGCCACCGGCACCAGCAGGCCGTCCACGCACCTCGGCACCAGGATGCGATAGGGAAGCTGGAGCGGATCGTGGTCCACATAGAAATAGCCGGGACGCAGGAAGGGGTGCGCCGGATCAAACTTGCTCACGCCATGGCAGTCGAAAGGGTACTCGGCCACAGCGACGCCATCGGGCTGGCGCTTCGGCAGGCCGGTTTCGCGACCAGCATCGGCGTCGCGTTCGGTGAAATTGTACTCACCCCAAATGCGCCGCCCCTGGCGCACATAGAGATGGTGCGGGCGGTTCCGGTGATCCACGAACTCGTTCTTCGGGAAGCCAAAGCGAAGGCCCTGCTGGCGAATGGATTCGGGCACTTCCTCATCGTGCTGAAGGAACCAGATGAGCCCTTCATTGTAGGACCAGTAGCGGTCAAAAATCTTGGCCCGCTGCTCAGCATTCGCCTCGGGCCAGGACCAGTTCTCCTCCGCCAGATCCAGCGACTCGCTTGGCACCCCGGTGTCGGGATGCGGATGATCGCTGTTAGCCTCCATGTTGCCATTGGGCATGGGATAGAGCTGGATGACCTGGGTAAACTTCGTCACCCTGCCGGAGCGAACATCGGCCAGGACATGGCGGTAATCATCGCGGTTGTAAGCGGCGGGCCTTTCGACCGGCACCAGGTTGGCCGGGTCTTCGGTCATGTGAAAACGAAAGCAGAATCCCTGGATGCCATCATCCGCCGCGCCGGTGGAATCCGGCAGGGGATTACGGTCGCCGAAGCGGATGAAAATTTGGCCCGCGTGTGGTTCGCCAAAGGCGGCCCTGCTCTCGCGCCCGACTCGATAGGGCACGCCCGCCATCGCCGCGACATCGCCTTCGTAGGTGGCATCGATGAACACACCGGCTTTGAATATCGTTCGCTCGCCTAGCTTTGCCAGATTCTCCGCCACCAGCGTGGTGAGCTTCACAGGATCACTGAATGCCTTGGGCGTCGCGCCATCCATTCGCTTGCCACGCTCCGCCTCGCGGTCAGAACCATCGGCACCTGTCACCTTGGCCGAGACAACGCGATACCGCTCGATGAGACGGATACTCTTCTCGCAGGCAAGCATTTCGCGGAACACGTGCTCCGCCACATGCGGCTCGAACATGTGGCCACCCGCGCAGATCTTCACCTGTTTCGAATCTTCGCCACCATACTGCCTGACATAGTAATCGCGCACTCGCTTGACGAACTCCGCGAAGGAGCCACCAACCGCGCCTATCTTGCGGATGTCCGTGTTGGTCAGCCCACCGGAGATGATGCCACCCACATGCGAGGTCTCCTCAAGCAAAACAACATCAGCTCCCGATTTCGCCGCCGCGACCGCTGAAGCCACACCGGCAGGTGTGGCACCGATGATAAGGACATCGGTCTTGATGGTTTCCCCGGCGGGCAGGGTTTGGATGGACAATCCGACAGCAAGAGTGGCGATGAGGAGTTTCATAGGGCGCGCAGGCGCATTACTCCATCATGGCGAACTCATTGGAAAGCAGCAAAGCCTGCGCGAGCTCTTCCCAGGCGGTGAGCGGCTTCGGCGGCTTGTTGGGATCGGCGAAGTCCGTGCGGGCGTCCCAGCGGCGGGCCATGCCCGGCATGCCCGGCATGGCAGCACCCGGCATCATGATGGTGGGCGCCCATTGATACACCCCGGGATCGTCCGTCCCCGCGCTACTGACCACAAAGTCGAGCGTGTCGCCCTGCTTGACTTCGATGTCTTTGACCTCGGTCGTGACTGAGGTGTCCTTCACCTTCCACTCGCCTAACAATCCTTTGCGATTGGAAATGACGCGCGCGATCACTCCCTCACCTTTGTCCTTCATCTGGCTCAATTCTGCCGTGATGTTGACAGCGCCATCCTGCGGGGCCACCCAACGGCGGATGGTTCCCGTCTGCGATCCCGCCCCAGGATCACCACCCTGCGCATCCAGCATGATGCCGGCAGGTCTGCCGCCCGATTTGCCAGCGCCGGGCTTCCAGGCCTTGCCATCAAAGGAGGTGAGAGCGGCGAAGTCCTTCACGGACTTGCTCGCGATGTCAAAGCCTCCGTAGCCGTACTGCCAGTCCTTCGCTTCGGGCTTGACCAGATCATGCTGTGGATAGGCGGCCAGGAAGGCAAGGGCGCCAGCAGTCTCCTTGTCTGATGGCTGACGCTGCAGGACGCGGCGATACAGCTCCTCAATGCGGCTGGGGTCATCAGGCAGTGCCTTTGTCAGCGAGGCCGCAAGCGCCTTGGCGCTGTCGGTCATCATGGGGCTGTTCATGAGAAACAGGGCGCGTGGAGTCAGCGCCGTCTGGCTGCGTCTTGGTGCGCTGAAGTTGGGGTCCGGGAAATCGAAGTTGCGGTAGAGATTGGGCAGGATCTTGCGATCCACAAAGCCGTATACCGTGCGACGAAGGGTGGCGGGAGAGGCGTCGGCCAGCTTGATCGCCCTGCCCCCCAGCGCCCCGGAAAGCTGGCCGGTGACCGCCAGGACCGAGTCGCGGAAGGGCTCCAGCTCCAGCGGGCGCATGGGGAATTGCCAAAGCAGCTTGTTAGCTGGATCAATGGCCAGCGCCTTGCTTTGCGGCATGGCGCTGCTCTGCTGATATGTTGCGCTTAGCATCAGGTGCTTGTGCAGCTTTTTGAAGCTCCAGCCGTTGTCCATGAACCACGAGGCGAGATGGTCGAGCAGTTCCGGATGGGTGGGGGGATCGCCGCGGAAACCGAAGTCGCTGGGCGTGCGCACAAGGCCTTCGCCAAAGTGCCACTGCCACACGCGGTTCACGATCACGCGGGCGGTGAGAGGATTGCTGCGCGAGGCGATGGCTCGGGCCAGCTCCAGACGCCCGCTCTTGTCCTTGGGAAAGGGTGATGGTGAAACGTCATGCAACACCGTGAGAAACTGGCGCGGCGCGTCGGCGCCTTTGACATTGGGATTGCCGCGCACGAAGACCTTGCCCTCGTAAGGCTTGGTGTCATCGACAAACACCATGGCGCGCACTGGCGCGCCGGGATGCTCCGACTCGATCTTGTTGATCTCCTTCTCCGCCTTGTTCAGCGGGCGCCCTTCGGGCTCCACAAGCAGTCCGCTCTGGTTGGCATAAAAGTTATCAATCCTGTCGATGTACCATGGCCCGTCCTTGGCGCGAAACAGGTTGCCGGGGCCGTCTCCAGGCTTCACCACCCCGGTCCACATGACCTCTGTGATCCGGCGCGCAATGTTCTCGTGCATCATTTTGATCGGGATGCTCAGATCGCCCTCACTGAGTTCGCGGCACTGCTTCAAAGGCTGGGCGTTCTCGGTGGACCAGCGATCGATGACCTTCGCAAAGCAGGCATCGTAGCGTTTGGCAACGTCCTCCAGGGTCGCTGGCGGCGGACCAACGAAGAGGGCCGCAATGGCAGGATCCAGCCCTTTGTCAGCATTCGCCACGAACTTCGCGGCAAGGGCGGCGGCCTCCTTGGCAAAACTGTCCTGCGGGAGTTTCTCAAAGGCCTGCCACGGAGCGAACAGCGCGGCGTTTTTTGCCCACCACTCGGGTTTGGTGGCAACGATCTGATCGTAGACGAAAAAATTGAGCCCGCGATCCTTTAGCAAGCCCGAGCGCAGACGGCTGTCAGTGCGGGAGGAGGCGCCCTTGGTGTCGTGCGCGGCGAGCAGGAAGGAGCCCACCTGCGGCCACTGGCGCCTGAAAGCGTCCGCCGACATATCCGTGAGCAGGCGCGTGTATTCGCCGCGCTGCTGGCGAATCTGGGTCTGGAAATCGCGTGTTTGCGGTGTTTCGGCCTGCGGCAAAGCGGGCAGCACATTCGGTTCCTTGCTGCTCTTGAGCACGGAATAGAGGCCATAGTAATCCTTGGTGGTGATCGGCTCCAGCTTGTGATCGTGGCAGCGCGCGCAGCCGATCGTGAGCCCCATTAAACCCCGCCCGATGACATCCAGGCAATCGTCAATGGTATCATCATCAAGCCGACGGTCCTTGCGCCGGCCCACGGTGAGAAAGCCCATGCCTGCAAGCGCGCTGGTGTCTTTCGCGGTTTCGAGTTGGTCTGCGGCGAGCTGCTCCACCAGGAAGCGGTCATAGGGCATGTCCTGGTTGAACGCACGGATGACATAGTCGCGGTAAGTGAAGGCATTGGGATAAGTGTCGTCGCCGCTGAAGATCGCGCCCATGTTGTCCGCGTAGCGCGCCACGTCGAGCCAGTGCCGCCCCCAGCGCTCGCCATAGGCGGGCGAGGCGAGCAACCGGTCGATCACCGTCTCGAAGGCCATCGGCGAATTGTCAGCCAGGAAGGCGTTCACCTCTTCATCCGAGGGCGGAAGTCCGGTAAGATCAAAGCAGGCGCGGCGAATCAGCACGCGGCGGTCGGCAGGTGGAGAAAGAGTGAGCTTGGCCTCGCTGAGTTTTTGAGTGATGAAGGCGTCCACGGCCCCGACGCTCGTGGATGGGGGTTTGGGATGGGTCACGGGCTTGAAGGCCCAGTGCTTCTTGGCGTTTTCCAGGTGCTGCTCGATGCGCGTCAGTTCGCGCTTGCCCCCGCGCGGATCAGGTGCGCCCATTTTGATCCAGGCTTCAAGGTCGGCGACCTCCGCATCGCTGAGCTGCTTCTTGGGCGGCATCTGCAGGTCCTTGTTCGCCCAGCGCACCGCCTCCAGCATGAGGCTCTTGCCGGGCTCGCCGGCAACAAGCGCAGGCCCTGTATCGCCGCCCTTGAGCAGCGACTCCTTGGTATCAAGCTGCAAGCCGCCCTTGTGCTTGCCGGATTCGGCGCTGTGGCAGTCGTAACACTTGTCCACCAGCAGCGGACGGATCTTTGTCTCAAAGAAGGCGTTGGGCTCCGCAGCCTGTGTCCAGGCGCAAGCCAAAGTCACCGCCAACCCCGCGCTCCAGGTTCTCATGTTCATGGACTAACCCAGGATTCCCTTCACCACGTGACCTTCGACATCCGTCAGCCTGAAATCGCGCCCGGCGTACCGGTACGTCAGCCGCTCATGGTCAAAACCTAACAAGTGAAGTATCGTTGCGTGCAGGTCATGCACATCGACCTTGTTCTCAACCGCCAGCGCACCGAAATCATCGGTGCTGCCATAGACGGTGCCAGCCTAGACGCCGCCGCCCGCCATCCACATGGAGAAACCGCCGGCGTTGTGATCGCGTCCAATGCCCTTCTTCTTCGCCACATCGTTGTTGTCGCTGGTGGGAGTGCGGCCAAATTCGCCACCCCAGAGGATGAGCGTGTCCTTCAGCAGATCGCGCTGCTTCAGGTCGGTGAGCAGGGCGTGCAGCGGCTGATCGCAGGCCTTGGCGAGGCTTCGGTGCCGTTCATCGTTCAAATCATGCGTGTCCCAGGCGTTGTGGAAGACCTGCACGAAGCGCACTCCCCGCTCCACCAGCCGACGGGCCAGCATGAGTTGACGCCCCTGCTCCGTGTCGCCATACAGCTCGCGAATGTGATGAGGCTCACGGGCAAGATCGAAGGCATCCGTGGCCTCGATCTGCATGCGAAAGGCGGTCTCGTAGGCCCCGATACGGCCCTCCAGAATCGCTTCATTGGGGTGCTTGGAGGCGAAATCACCATTCATCTGGCCAATCAAATCAAGCTGGCGTCGCTGTTCGCGCAGCGAGGTGGTGCCGCTGCGGATGTGCTCGATCATGCGCGAAACCTCCGAACTGGTCGTCGCGATGGCGGTGCCCGCGCACCAGGCGGGCAGGAAGGCGCTCGCGTAAGGCTTGTCCCCGCTCGAGGTGGTGCCGTTGGGCGAAAGCGAAACGAAGCCCGGCAGGTTCTGATTCTCCGTGCCCAGCCCATACACCGTCCACGCGCCCATGCTGGGCCGCACGGAGCCGAAGGCACCGGTGCTCATCACCAGTTGCGCGGGCTCATGCACCGAGGTCGTCGTGTTCATGCTGCGCACCACGCACAATTCATCCGCGTGCCGCGAGAGCATCGGGAACAGCTCGCTGATTTCCGTGCCGCACTGCCCGTGCTTGGCAAACTTGAAGGCCGAACGCTGCAGTTTCCCGCTTAAACGGCCCATGCCCGAGGCCGCTTCACCGGCGGTCTTCTGATAATCCTTCAGGACCTCATCCACCAAGCGCGCGTGGTACTTCTCCAGCATGGGCTTGGGGTCGAAGGTGTCCACCTGCGAGGGACCGCCCTCGCAAACCACATGGATCACGTGCTTGGCTTTCCCAGGAAAGTGAGGGGTCTTCGGTGCCAGCGGCGACACGGGCGCCTGCTCCTGCGCGAAGCCAAACTCCTGGAGCATGGTCGCCAGCCCAAGCGATCCCATGCCCATGGCGCTGCGAGTCAGAAACTCACGACGGGTGCGAAGGGGCCGGGACCGGTGGCAAAGGGAAGGATGCATACCGTGACGAATACGCAGCCAATCGGCCCTACTTGTCAGTTTCATTCACGGCGCGGCACCGCCGAGTAGCGCAGATCCTGGAGGTCATCGCCCTCCAGCCCCTGCACCTCAACGGTGTGCTGCCACTGCCACTGCATGTGGCTGGAGGTGCATACCAGGGCATTCCAACCCTTGTGGAGCGTGGCTTCGACGACCCTGTGGCGCTTCGGCTCACTTGTGAGCACCCCGCTGTAGATTTCAGCACCGTTCAAGCGAACCCCAAGGTGGGTGTTGCCTGCAAAAGCCTGGACACCGAGATCCACCTTCACCGGGCGATCATGATCGGACCACATCCAGCGGGCGGCGTAGCCGCCCTCGAAAACCCGGGCATGGGTGACGGCAGCAAAGTCCACGCTCCCCGGTGCCTGACCACCAGTGAAGTTCACGCTTGAATAATAGCGTTGCCACACAGCACCTGGCACCTTCGTGAAGTCGCGGTCTTGCTCGACGGCCTCATCAATGGGTCCATGCACCTTCGCGGCATCGAAGGTCAGTTTTTGGGTGTTCCAGAAAGGACGAGGCGTACCCGCAGCTACCAGCCACGGGGCAGGAATGTGGATCTCCTGGGTGAGCGTCTGGTCATTGAAAGTCGCCTCCAATTTGAGAGCATTTTCCCGGTGATCTGGCGCACCAGTGACGACAAATTCGCCCTCCATCGTGCCCAGCCGGACTGCCTTCACTTCCCAGCCATCGCCCGAGAGGCTCATGGGTTTCGTCGAAGCAGGACCCTGTGGAAGCTTGAGCCAGCAATGAATGCTGAAGCTTTCGCGATCTTTGTTGAATCCGGCGTGGAGCACCGCAACGTCATAAGACAAGGAAGGCGGAAGGCCCGCAACCTTATCAATGGCTTTCGGCAGGCGCTGGTCGATCAACTTTAGCGCGGCGGTGTCTTCACCCAGCCCTTTCAGCATCCCCACGGCCACCGCGATGTGTCCGGACTCGTTTGGGTGCACAAAATCGTAAGTCACATGGAAGTCCGGCTTCCGCTGCCGTCCCTGCTTCAACACTTCGCACACCGTCGCATTGGTGGGCAGGACGAGAAGGTGCAACTCGCCCGCGAGCTTGGCCGCCCGTTCGTTGAGCTTGTCGATCATACGGTTTTTCGGGGAACCGAGGTCCTCTGTGCATGGCGTGGCAGAGGCCAGCGCGGTGACCTTGGGATGGACGCGCGCCTGCAAATTCGTGATCAGCTCGCGATACCCTTCAGCCCAGGACCCAATGGAGGCAGGATCGTCGTTCACATAGGGCGCCAGCACGTCATTCATGCCCAGCATGATGACCAGAACATCCGCAGGCTCCGCGAGCGATGCCTTCACATCGATTCCTTTTACATCCAGGAAGGTGTCTTCGGTACGCGAACGTTTCTCCACGTTAAGCCAGGAGCGAATGCCCTGTCCGCTGCCGCCCAGGGCGATGATGTTCGGCTTGCACGTGGGATAGGCTTCCTTCAGAGCCCAGTCCATCTGATGAGCGAAGCCTGCGAGAAAGTTGCGGCTCAGGCCGGTGATGCTGTCGCCCACCAGCACCACACGGGCATTCCCGTCTTGCAACTGCGGCTCTGTGGCAGGGACCACCGAGGCGAGCGCGAGGCTGGAAAGAACGCAAAGATGAAAACTAGTGCTCATGCGACCCAAACAAGGCGCACCTCACCGCCTCACGCCAGCGGTTCCTTGATTCGCTGGGAAAGCCCGCTTCGCCCCGCGATCCAGACGCAATGATGTCGCATAGACGCCCGCCCGATAACCCGAGCGGGCGTCCTTTTGGCACTTATGCCGCGAGCGGCGCAGGCACAGGTTCAAACCGAGCTGGCGACATGGCATAGGCCGCCCGGCCCTTGGTCAGGCTGCGAATCGCGCCAGCATAGCCAAACATCTCCGCGAGAGGCACCTCGACGCGCACCACACAGCCTTGCGCATGGGCCTCCAGGCCCAGCACACGACCGCGCCGGCGTCCAAGATCGCCCAGGATGTCGCCCTGATGCTCCACGGGCGTGGAAACCTCAACGCTCATGAACGGCTCCAGCAATGTCGGTCCAGCATGACGCAAGGCCTCACGCGCCGCCTCGGCCGCCGCAAGGCGGAAAGCGATTTCGTTGGAATCCTTCGAGTGGGAAGCGCCATCCAGCACCTCCACCCGCACGTCGACGACAGGACTGCCGCGCACGACACCGGTCGTGAGCGCTTCCTCAATGCCGCGCTTCACCGCATTCGTGAACTGCGCGGGGATGGTGCCACCACCCACGCGGTTTTCGATCACAACGCCGGAATCGACAGCTAGCGGGCTCACTCGCAGAATCACGCGCGCGAACATGCCGGTACCGCCATTCTGCTTTTTTAGAACGTGGTCCGCCGTGGCCTCGCGGGTGATGGTTTCCCGGTAGGCAATCTCCGGGGCGCCGGCCTGAGTGCCCACGTGATGGTCGCGTTCCAGTTTCATGCGAATGATTTCAAGATGCAGTTCGCCCATTCCGGCAATCAGCGTCTGGCCGGTCTCCGGATGCGTGTGATAACGGAAGGTCGGATCCTCTTCGGCCACGCGGGCCAGCGCTGTGGCCAGCCGGTCGCGATCACCGCCAGAGCAGGGCTCCACTGCCAGGCTCAGCACTGGATCAGGAAACACCGGCGGCTCAAGCTGCACGCGTTTGCTAAGCGCACAGAGCGTGTCCCCGGTGGCAAATCCGCGCAGCCCCACGACGGCACAGATCTCCCCTGCCGGAGCGCTGGCGATTTCTTCTCGCCGGTCCGCGCGCATGCGCACCAGACGGCCGATGCGCTCCTCCTTGCCAGTGCGTGGATTCAGCACGGTCGTGCCCTTGGCGAGGGTGCCCTGGAAGACACGCACGAACACCAGCCGCCCGGCCTGGGGATCGTGCACCATCTTGAATGCCAGGGCAGCCAGGGAACCTTCAGGATCGGCGGACAGTTCGCTACCCTCGTGACTGCGCAGCCCGGCGCGGTCAGGGGGTCCCGGCAGGTATTCCACCACCGCATCCAGAAGCGCGGGCACGCCCTTGTACCGGTAGGCAGAACCGCCGAGCACGGGCACAAAGCGGCCCGCAATGGTGGCCAGCCGCACCGCCGTCTTCAGCACATCGGCAGGAACATCTTGGCCGTTGAGCCAGAGATCGGCAACCGTGTCGTCGAGATTGGCAATCCGCTCCACCAGTTCACCGCGCAGCCAGCGGGCATGGTCTTCCTCATCGGAGGGAATATCGCCGATGGTGTAGGCGCCTTGCGATTCGCGGGCAAACATGAAGGCGCGGCGGTTGATCACGTCGATCTGGCCGCGCAGGGAGTCTTCGCTGCCCAGCGGTGCCACCACGGGCCAGGCGTTGCTGCCCAAGCGCTCGCGGATATCGGTCACCACGCGCATGAAGTCAGCGCCGGAGCGGTCCATCTTGTTGATGACAGCAAGGCGCGGAACCCCATAACGGTCGGCCTGGCGCCACACCGTATCACTCTGAGGCTGCACGCCCGCTACGCCGCAAAACACGGCAACCGCTCCATCGAGCACACGCAGCGAGCGCTCCACCTCCGCCGTGAAATCCACGTGGCCAGGAGTGTCGATGATGTTGATCCGGTGCTTGCTTCCGGCAAACAGCCGCGCGATCCCGGCATCCTGGAGCGGGGTCCAGTCGCAAGGAATTGCCGCCGCCGAGATGGTGATGCCTTTCTGGCGTTCCAGCGAATCAAAGTCCATGATCGTGGTACCGTCATGCACGTCACCGGCCGAATGGATGGCGCCCGCGTGCAGCAGCATGCGTTCCGTGAGCGTGGTCTTGCCTGCGTCGATGTGGGCGGCGATGCCAATGTTTCTCAGCGTCGCCGTGGCAGGGGTATGGAGGGTCGTGTTCATAGGATGTCCTTGTCGTTTGTGTGTGTGTTTGTTCAGCCCCGAACGCAAAAAAGCCCTGGAGAGAGATCTCCAGGGCCGTGCGGGGAAAGTCGCGGCGTGAGTGCCTAGCGTATCGTGTTTTGAACCTCGTTATCGAAGACAATGCGCTTCCACTCCCTGGAGATGTGCCAGGGAATTCTTAACGCAGTCACGTGCCGAGCGGTTCATAACGAACTCCATCGTAACCAGCATTGGCGGAATGTCAAACTCACGCCCTACGCCAGCAATTCCTTGATCACCCGGCCATGCACGTCCGTGAGCTTTCGGTCGAGGCCATTGTAATAGAAGCTGAGGCGGTCGAAATCGAAGCCGAGGATTTGCAGCACCGTGCTGTAGAATTCCCAGACGTTGGTGACGTTCTCCACCGCACGGCGGCCAAACTCATCGGTGGCGCCGTAGCTGCCGGGCTTCACGCCCGCGCCCATCATCCAGGTGGTGAAGGCATCCGGGTTGTGATCCCGGCCTGTGGTGTTGGCTTGATGGGTGGGCTGTCGGCCAAACTCGGTGGTCCACAGCACAAGTGTGTCTTCGAGCAGGCCGCGCTGCTTGAGATCGGTGAGCAAGGCGGCTGTGGGCTGGTCGAAGATGGGGCAATGGCGCTCATAGTCGTCCTTGAGCGTGCGATGGGCATCCCAGTTGAGCAGGCCGTCGACGCCACTGGCGCGCGAGGCGCAGTAGAGATTCACATACCGCACGCCGCGCTCCAGCAGACGGCGCGAGAGCAGGCAGTTCTTGGCATAGGCGGCCTTGAGCTTGTTGTTGGAATCCGTGCCGTACAGTTGGTGAATGTGCTGAGGCTCAGACTTGAGATCCGACACCTCTGGTGCGGAGACCTGCATGCGCGCCGCGAGTTCGTAGGCGGCCATGCGTGCCAGCAAGGAGCTGTCGCCCGGATTGGCGGCGGCGTGCCTTTCATTGAGGAGGCGAAGGTAATCGCGCGAAGCCTTCTCTTCCGGCATGGAGATATCCTTGGGCTGAGCAAGGTTGCGGATGTCCTGATGCGCCGCCATGACGATGGCCTGGTGCCGGGCGGGCAGGTAACCGTTGCTCCAGTTTGCCTTGCCGTTCGGCGGCTCGCCGCGCAGATCGGGCAGCGCGACGTAGGTGGGCAGGTTGTCGTTTTCGCTGCCTAACGCATAGCTGAGCCACGCCCCAGCGCTGGGAAAACCTTCCTGCACATGACCGGTGTTCATGAACACGCAGCCCGGACCGTGGGTGTTGGTCTTCGACTGCATGGAATGAATAAAGGCAATGTCATCCACATGACGCGCCATATTGGGCAGCAAGGTGGAGATCATCTTGCCGCTCTTGCCGGCAGGAGCGAAGTCCCATGGCGGGCGCATGAGCGCGCCGTTCTTGCCTTGAAAGGTCAGGAGATTCTCCTCTCCCGGCATGGGCTGGCCGCTGCGCTTGATCAATTCGGGCTTGTAGTCCCACAGGTCGATATGCGAGGCTGCGCCCGGGCAGAAGATTTGCAGCACACGCTTCGCTCTGGGCTTGAAATGCGTGGTGCCCAGGCCCGGCTGCCAGCCCGCCGGGGCGGCACCCAGATCGCGTTGCATCAGGCTGGCCAGGCCGATGCCGGCAAGACCGCTGAAGACATTGCCCATCATGCCGCGACGGCTGAGAATGGAATCGAAGGGATGCGTATTCATGACTAATTCACGTTGATCAGTTCGCTTGAGTTGATCAGGGCACGGCAGAAGGCACGCAGGCCAAAAGCCTGAATCAGCCTTGCACCGCCGGCGGCTTCGTCTGCGTTCGCGCTTCGAGCGTAGCACAAGGCAAAAGCACGCTGAACCTGAGCGGCGGGGCCGTGGGCCTCCCGTTCGAGCCGCTCGGCGAAAGCCTTCGCCATGTCGAGCGAAAAGCTGTGGTTCATCAAGGTCAGCGCCTGCAAGGGCGTTGTTGTGGTGGCCCGACGTGGCTCGGAAAAAGCGGGATCGGGGCAGTCGAAGTCCGTCATCAAATCGACACGCGCCGCCCTGGCGTTGTGGTGATACACCGCACGACGGTAGGTTTCCGGGCCGTGCCTGTCGAGGGGTGCATAGGTGGCCACGTTGTCCTGCTGGTACTCGTAAAGCTTGAATCCCGGCCCGCCCATGGTGAGATCCAGCTTGCCTGCCACACTCAGGATCGTGTCGCGCACCTCCTCGGCCGAAAGGCGCGTTGGAGGGAAGCGCCACAGCAGGCGGCTGTCACTGTCCAGGCGAGCGGCAGCGTCATTCCACGCGGCGCTCTGCCGATAGGCCTGCGAAGTCATGATCAGCCTGTGCAAGGATTTCAGTCGCCAGCCGGTCGCTTGCAGTTGGCCCGCCAGCCAGTCAAGCAGTTCCGGGTGGGTGGGGCGGCTGCCCATGTAGCCAAAATCGCTGGGCGTATCGACGATCCCGGTACCGAAGTGATAATGCCAGATGCGATTCGCCAGCACCCGTGGCGGCAAGGGATTGTCAGGCGCGGTGATCCAGTTCGCCAGGGCCACGCGACGCTCGCTCTCGGGCTTGGCCACGTCCACATGATAGCTGGACCTGCCGCCATCGAAGACACTGAGACTGGCCGGCACAACGACCTCGCCCTTGCGCTGGGTATTGCCGCCAAGCAACACATTGAACGGGCCCGGAGCAGCCTTGTGAGTGCCCACCCACCACAATGGCAGCGGGGGTATCTTGGCTATCTCAGCGTCCACGGCCGCGATATCCTTGGCCAAGGCGCTGAGCCGGGTCGCTTCGGCTGCCGTGGTCACCAGCTTGAGCAGGCGCTTCTCTTTGATCGCCGGGATGGCGGGAACGCGATCGTGCGAACTGGCAATCAGCCGCCACGACTTGCCGTCGAGTGACGCCTCGATGTGATACTCTCCTACAAAGGTTGAGATGCCGGAATCTTCTGGCAGAGCACGGTTTCGATCGCTGGAGAAAAGCACCCGCGCGACACGTTCCGGCTTCGCAAGAGTGATCATGAGTTGATTGCCCTCGGCATGCCAGCGCTCGCCAAACTTGCCGTCGATGGTCAGCATGGCACTGTACGCTCCCGCGAAATCCTTCGCTTCCTTCGAGGCCCCGGTGGCGGTGGCGCCGTTGCTGGCCAGCGCGACGTTGCGTGGCGCCGGGCCATCGGTCCAGACCTCGAATTCATCGAGCTTCGGCTGCCCAAGTTTTGGGCCCACGGCATCCACTGCTTCGATAATGAGGCGCACAAATTTCGCTTCCACGGGGGCAAAAACCTCCTCCGTGCCATAGCGGCTGATACGCTGCCGGGTCCAGGCTTTGGCCGCCTCAGGCTCGGCAGCTTTCGCGCGGGTCGCGAGTTGCTGTTTCAATTCGTCCTGCTCCTTGGTCAACACAGTCTTCCTGGCATTCAAGGGCTTCAAGCGGTCGTCGCGGGCTCGTGTCTGCTCCAATGTTGCCACCTCCCGCTCGCCATGCACCGTGCCGGCAAAGGTGGCGCAGAGCGCGTAGTAATCCCTGGTCAGCAGCGGATCAAACTTGTGATCATGACAGCGCGCGCAGCCAATGGTCACGCCAAGGAAGGCTTCTCCAGTGGCGCGAACCATCTCATCCATCTGATCGGCGCGGATCTGCGCCGCTGCGACAGGGTCCTGATTTCCCACGTCATCATAGGGACCCGCGACGAGAAAGGCGGAACCAATCTCCACCTCCGGCCTGCCCTTGCCAATGACATCGCCGGCCAGGTGCTCGTGAATGAACTGGTCGAAGGGCTTGTCATCGTTTAATGACTTGATGACATAATCGCGGAAGGGCCACAGATCAGTGATAATCTGGTTGCGCTCGTAGCCCCGGCTCTCGCCAAAGCGCACCACGTCCAGCCAATGGCGGCCCCACCGCTCGCCGTAGTGGGGACTGGCAAGCAAGCGGTCCACAAGGGACTCGATTGCATGGGACATCCCCGCTCTGCAATCGGCCACAAAATCCTCCACTTCCTCGGGAGTTGGCGGCAAACCGGTCAAATCGTACGTGGCGCGGCGGACGAAAGCATGCGGCTCCGCCTGGTCATTCGGCTTCAGACCTTTTTCCTTCAACTTGGTGTAGATGAAGCGGTCAATGGGGTTGGCGCGCCACGCCTCTGGAGCATCGTTGGCTGCTGGTGGATCGCTCCTGGACAGCGGCTGGAACGACCAGAAGCTCTTGTCCGCCTTGGCCTTCTCTTTCAACACCAGTTTGTCCGGCCATGGAGCCCCGCCAGCGATCCAGCTCTTGAGCGCTTCGGCCTCCTCCTTGCTCAGCACCTCGCCTTTTTTTGGCATCTCCGGCTTCTTGCCGCCTTGCGAAATCGAGCGGGTGTAGATTCCGCTTTCCTCTGGTTTGCTCGGAATCAAATCAGCGCCGTCTTCACCACCATGCAGGAGCGATTCACGAGTGGTGAGATCAAGCCCGCCCTTTGGGTTGTCCGCCCTATGGCAGGCCACACAGCGGGCCTCCAGAGCAGGCCTCACCTTTTGCTCAAAGAAGGAGGCATCCACCGCAGCACGGGCAGTGGGGATTGCGACAAGGCTCAGGTAAACAAGCAGCTTCATGGTGGTGCTATTAGCGGTGTGACTCCAGAGAGGCGGGCGATCCACGAAGACCGAGGTCATGCCACGCAGTAACGAGATGCTCATGCATGGCAGCGGCGGCGGCGGCCCCATCCTTTGCTTCCAAGGCACCCAGAATGTTCTCGTGCTGGGCGACGGCGTTGTCCGTTGAGACACGCTCATAACCACGTGCGAGGCTGGTGCGATGCAGGTCGGCCATCGAATCGACCAGGAGATGCACAATCCCGTTGCCAGAAAACTGGGCGATGGCACGATGGAAATCCATGTCGGCAGGAATAGCGTCTTCGCTTGTCTCGGCAGCAACCAGCCGCTGATGAACCTCACGGAGATGTTTCCGGTCCCTGGCTTTCATCCTGGTGGCGGCGAGTCTCGCGAGCGAGGGCTCCAGGATCAAACGTGTCTCCGTAAGCTGCCGCAGCCGCTCAACCTCGTCGGGAAGCAGCAGCGTCACAGCCCGGTTGAGCGGTGCATGCAGGCGGTTTACCATCTTGATGCCCGAGCCATGACGAATTTCCAGCATGCCCTGCAACTCCAGGCGCTTGGTCGCCTCGCGAACGACGGGGCGGCTCACGCCAAGCTGGGCCGCCAGGGAGCGCTCCGGGGGCAGCCAGCCTTCCCCGCCCGCCATCTCTGAACGGATGCGCGACGACAACTGGAGACAGACCTGCTCCACGAGGTTGTTGAGGGGGCGAACGGGGGCCAGTTTCATGAGGGAAGTGGTAAGAGGTCTTACCACTTACAAGTCGGCAACCCGGAGAGCGATCTTTCCAGGAACTGCTATTTTACCGTTTGTTCGATGCCGAGCTGCGCCAGCACCTCCGGCGGCGGGCCGTCGAACGTGGCGAGCGAGATGTTGCCCACGTAGCCGATCGCCTTCCACCCGGCATCGGTGCCATAGTAAGCGCTGGCGGCAAGAGAGCGAAACTTGCCGAAAAAGGCCGCTCCCTTCTTGAACTCCGGATTCACCACCCCTGCCCCGCAGATGTCATCACAGATGGCATGTTTCTGGGCTTCGGTGAGCGATGCGAAAGAGCCTTGGAAGCGCTTCTTCGACTCCCCATCCAACCACTCAAGGCCAGGCAGCAGAGCAGCCCGGTCTTTCTGCTGGATCGGATAGGGCGCGCTGATCCACTCGTCGATGTAATCAGGCACGCGCAGGGCGCTTGCGGCAGGCCCAAGATGGTCCTCCGGCAAGACCACATCGGCGAGAGCGGTGACCGCGAGGCGCTGCTCAGCAGTGAAGGTGAGCGGCCAGAGGTCTCCCGGCTTGTAGATCTTCATCAGATCCGGATCGGTGCCATAGCCCTTGACTGCTGGCTCGGCGGCCTGGGCATCGGAACCCAAATCCGGCAAAGTAGCTGAGGCAGCCGCAGCGGCGAACCACTTGAGCACGGCGCGGCGTTCGAGACGCGATCCAGTCGTTGCATCCATGAGGGGGTTCACAGCTCTCCTTTCTTCGCTTGTTCGATGATGTAGTCGCCAGTGCGCCAGGCCAGCGCCATGATGGTGAGCGTGGGATTTTTGTCCGCATTCGATGCAAACGGCGCGGCGTCCGAGAGGAAGAGGTTCTTCACACCCCAGACCTGATTCCAGCCGTTGCACACGGATTTCTTCGCATCAGCGCCCATGATGGCGCCGCCAACTTCGTGAATCACCTTGCCGCCGTTCTCGATGGCGATCTTGGGGTTGCGGGCCTTGCCGCCCATGGCCTCAATGAGGGCCGTGAAAGTCTGTGCGGCATGGGTCGCCATGTTGCGCTCCTGGTCGCTCCATTTCCAGTGCCAGCGCAGGACGGGGATGCCCCACTTGTCCTGCACCTGGGGATCGAGATCGGCATAACAATCCTCATTGGGGATCTGCTCGCCACGGCAGGTGTAGCCCACCGCCGAACCATAGTAGCGCCGCGCCTCCTCCTTGTATTTGGTGCCGTAGGCTCCCTTGGCGAGATCATCGCCCAGCGGGCTGTGCCCTCCCGGCATCGCCCGGGTGCCGTTGAACTCGACATGGTAGCCGCGAGCGAAGTTGAACTTGCCCGCAAGCTGCTCCTTGTAGTTCCACCACGGGATGTAGAAGTGCGGACCGCCCGCGCCATCCTCGTTGTGGGGCGGCAGGTTCTCAAGAGCGGGCACCTGGCCGCCCACGGAGACACCCACTGAATCCATGACGTATTTTCCCACCAGTCCGGTCCCATTGCCGATCCCTTGCGGAAACTGGGCGCTCCTTGAATTAAGCAGCAGGCGCACCGTTTCGCCGCTGCTGGCCGCGAGAACGACAGCCTTCGCCTTCACTCGCTCTTCGCGACCGGTGGTCTTGTCGATGTAAAGGACGCCGGCGGCCTTGCCATCCTTGCCCAGTATGACCTCGCGGGCGTGGGCGTTGGGGATGATGTCGAGATTGCCCGTCGCCAGCGCGGGCGGCAGATGCACCGTGGTGCTCTGGTAATTGGCGCGGATGGCGCAGCCGCGATGGCAGTCCGTCGCCCAAAAGCAGGGGGCGCGCATCCGCATGCCGTCGGCGACAATGCGCTGGATGGTGGGGTTGCCAGGATAGAGCTTCTTGGGAATGGTTTCCGCATCGAGCGGCCGCGTGAGCACGGCACGGTGAATGGAGATCAC
>CAINXC010000077.1 GCA_903854655.1 uncultured Verrucomicrobiota bacterium
GACGGCGCTGCTGCCGGCGACGGCCTTGACCGGGTAACTGCCGGCGTTCACGGGTGGATCGGAACCCCAGGCCGCACCCACCTTGTAGGTGATGACAGGCGTCCCGGTGCCGCCAAGCGTGGCGACGGGCTTGGGATTGCCGTCATAGGTCTGACTGAGGTTGAGCAGGGTGAGCGCCGTGGGGTCCGCCTTCACCACGAGGGTGCGCGTGACGGGGGGAGCGGCGGCGTGATAGGTATCACCCGCCAGCGTGGCCTGGAGCTTGACGGTGCCAGTACCGGTGAGCGTCAGGGAGCCGTCGAGCGGGTTGAACGTGGCAGGACCGGAAAGCACGCTGAGCGAGGGCGGCGACCCGGTGCTGGAATGGAGGCCGCCGAGGATGAACAGCGGGCTCTGGCCCACATAGGCCGTGGCGGGCAGGTCGAAAGTGATGGTCTGCGGCTGCTTCGTGGACGGCAGGCCCGTGCCAGTGACGTGGAAAGTGTAGGAGGGTGTCGCTGGATCGTTGCTGTAAACTGTCACTGAGGACTCAGCCTGGCCAGGCACCATGGGATGGAAGGTGACGGCGAAGGTGGCACTGCCGCCGACGGGCACGGACAGGGAAGGCTGTGTGGTGACCTTAAACTCGCCGGGGACGCCAATGTCCACGGGCACCGGGGGAAAGTTTCCGTCATAGGCTCCCTGCGTGGGGTCGGCGACGATCAGCCGGGTGGCACCGTTGTTGGTGATGGTGAAGGTGCGGGTGGCCTGGGCACCGAGCAGCGTGGCACTGCCGATGTCGATGGGATTGCCCTGGCCATTCGGGATGGCCACGCCGTCAATGCTTACGGCGATCTGCGGCGCATCGGGCGAGGTGAAGATGTCGCTGTGTGCCAGCGTGACCGCCAGCTTGCTGCCGTCCGCCGAGGACCCAATGGCGGAGAAAGTGTCACTGATCGCCCCTACAAACTTGCTGGTTCGGTCTGTCCAAGTGATGCCGCCGTCCGCCGAAGTGCTAAGTTTGCTGGCGCCAGCCGCCGCCAGCCGGTATCCATCCGCCGAGGAGCTGACGGTGGACCAGGTTCTACCGCTGAATACGGTGCCAGTGGTGCGGTTCGTCCAGGTCGTGCCGGAGTCTGCTGAGGTCCAAATGTCGCCGCCATTCATGGCCGCCACCAGCCTGGAGCCATCGGCGGAGCAAGCGACATTCCAGTCGCGTGCGGTCATGCCATTGGTGTGTTGCGTCCAGGTCGCGCCGGAGTCCGCCGAGGTCCAGATGTCGCCGCCTTGCTGCCCGGCCACCACGAAGGTGCCATCGGCCGAGCAGGCGATGGTGGACCAGGCATAGCTGCCGGTGCTGCGATCCGTCCAGGTGAGCCCCGAATCGGTAGAGGTCCAGATGTCGCCTTCATGCACGGTGGCGGCCAGGAAGGTGCCAGAGGCGGAGGAGGTGATGGACTGCCAGAGGCGGCCGCTACCCTTGGTACGGTTCGTCCAGGTGAGGCCGTAGTCCGCCGAGGTCCAGATGTCTTCACCCCAAGCGGTGGCCGCGAGCTTGGACCCATCAGCGGAAGCGGCGACGGAAGTCCAGGACCTGCCATCGGCGACGGTATTGATCGTTCGATTCGTCCACGTCGCGCCCGAGTCCGTGGAGGTCCAGATGGCACCATTGATCTGGGAACTTACAATGTCACAATAAGTCGCTGCTGAGAGTTGGATGCCGTCCGCAGAAGAGGCAATCGAAGTCCAGGACAAATGGTTGGTGGCGAAGTTCGGGTTTGTGCCGAGGCTCGTGCTTGTGCTGAGGGTGCGGTTTACCCACACCGCCCCGGCCTGAGGTGCCGCTCCGGTCGGCGGGGCCGCCGTGCCGTAGGTGTAGGCCTGGCTGCCGGTGTATGTCTGCCATCCAGTGAATTGGCCGTCCTGGAAAGTATCCACGTAAATGACCACGTCCACGGTGCCTGCTGAGTGCGCGCCGGTGACAAGGGTGAGGATGTTGTCATTGATGACGGCGAGGTTGCTCACAACCATGCCGCCGAAGGTGGCCGTCGTGGCGTTGGTGAAGCCGCTGCCGACGATCGTCACCGCCGTGCCGCCCGCGATGGAGCCGTTCGGCGGCAGCACGGCGGTGATGACGGCCGCTACGGCAGAGCCCGCAGGCAGCAGGCAGGAAAGCAGTGCGGACACAAGCAAGGCGGCAAGGCGTTGTGGTTTCATGGCTCGAGAGATCAAAAATGCGCCACCTTTTGGTGGTCCCTGCAGCGAAAGTTCTAGCGGACTGCGGAAAGGCTGTCAATCCATGTGTCCTTTTTGATAAAAAACATAGCCTAAGGAGTTCGGGTGGGATGGTTTAGGCAGTTGTGTGTATGTCGGGTGGCTGGCCTCTGATGAAGCGCGCCGGACGGAAGCTTTGGCTCAAGAACTGCCGATTGCCCTGCTCTTCCGATTCGGCCACAGTGACCGCCCATGCCGGACATTGTCCTCGCCACGCTCAACGCCAAGTACATCCACGCCTCCTTCGGGCTCCGCTGCCTGATGGCGAATCTGGGCGGGCTGCGGGAGCGCGCGTGCATGGCGGAGTTCATCATCAACCAGCAGCCGCTCGTAATCGTCGAGGCCATCCTGGCGCACGAGCCGCGCATCGTCGGCTTTGGCGTGTACATCTGGAACGTGGAGCAGACCACCGAGGTCGTGGCCCTGCTCAAGCGCCTCCGGCCAGGGCTGATCATCATCCTCGGCGGGCCTGAGGTGTCTTACGAAACGGAGGGGCAGGCCATCGTGGCTCTAGCGGACCACGTCATCACTGGAGAAGCCGACGTGAAATTCGCCGAAGTGTGCCGAGGGCTTTTGGAAACCGCGCGCCACGAGTAGCATTCGGCGGTTCCCTTTGCCGCAGAGGAGCAGAGAGGCAGAGAACGCGAAGGTGGGAATCAAACAGTTCCGCAGCCTCTGCTCCTTGGCCCCTCTGCGGCAGCATCAGGTGATCGAGCATCCCCGTGTTTCGCCGGGCCTCCCAAAGTCATCGCTGCCGAGCTGCCGCCGCTCAACCAGCTCGCATCCCCTTACGAGCTCTACAGCGATGAAGACCTCGCCCATCGCGTGATCTATGTGGAGGCCTCGCGCGGCTGCCCGTTCACGTGCGAATTTTGCCTCTCCTCGCTCGACATTCCGGTCCGCGCCTTTCCGCTTGATGCCTTCCTCGCCTCCATGCAGCGCCTGCTCGACCGGGGCGCCACGCAGTTCAAGTTCGTGGACCGCACCTTCAATCTGCACCTGCCCACGAGCATGGGGATATTGACGTTCTTCCTCGACCGCTGGCGCGAGGGTTTGTTCCTGCATTTCGAGATGGTTCCCGACCGGCTGCCCGAACAGCTTCGTGCGCTGATCCGCCGCTTCCCGCAGGGCGCGGTGCAGTTCGAGGTGGGCATCCAGACCTTTGATGACACCACATCAAAGAATATCAGCCGCCGCCAGAACCTGGACCGCCTGGAGGACAACTTTCGCTTCCTCCGTGAGCAAACCGGCGTGCACATTCATGCCGATCTCATCGTCGGCCTGCCCGGCGAGGGAATGGAGAGCTTTGGGCGCGGCTTCGACCGCCTTGTCCGCCTCGGCCCGCAGGAGATCCAGGTGGGCATTTTGAAGCGCCTGCGCGGCACCCCCATCGTCCGCCACGACGCGGAATACGCGATGATCTATGCGCCGCAGCCGCCCTATGAAATCCTGGCCACGCGCGACATCGCCTTCCCCGACATGCAGCGCATGAGGCGCTTCGCCCGCTACTGGGACCTCGTCGCCAACAGCGGCAACTTCACCACCACCCTCATGCTTCTGTGGCAGGACGGGGCCTCGCCCTTCGCTCAATTCCTGCGCTTCAGCGACTGGCTTCGCATTACGCTGAATCGCACGCATATGATTGCGCTGCACGTGATCGCGCAGAGTCTTTTCGATTTCCTCACCCAGGAAATGGCCGTGGATCGCGAACTCGCCGCCACCACCCTGCAGGCCGACTGGCACCGCGCCCCCAGCCGCGAAGCCCTCACCCTGCGCGGCATGACCGCCAAACCCGCCCCCGTGAAGCCCGCAGCCCTCCGCGCCGCCCGCAGGCAGGCACGGCACACGCAGGCGATCTGAGGTCAGGCGGCTTCAGCCAGCTCAGCACGCCGGCTGCGCCAGCTCAGCGCTGCGGCGAGCACGCACACGCCCAGGCAGGCCAGTGAAAACACGTCGCCGTGCCGTGCATAGAACGTCATCTCGGGATGGATGGGCACCTGGATCGTGCCGGGCAGGACGCCTTCGATCAGCGTGCTGCCGGTGTCGGGATCATCGAGGCGCTTGAACTCGACTCCCCGCTCGTCAATGAAGCAGGTCACGCCCGTGTTCGTGGAGCGCACCATGGGGCGGCGCAGTTCGATGCAGCGGAACACGGCAGAGGCCTTTTGCTGCTCCATCTCGTCGCTGTCCAGGAACCAGCCGTCGTTGCTCAGGTTCGCCATGAACTGCGGCGCGTCGCGCACAAACTGGCGGGCAAGGTCGCCAACGGTGTCCTCAAAGCAGATGAGGGGAATGACCTGCACCTTGGGCTTCGCCAGCAGCAAGGGCTCGGTGCTGGGGCCGAAATCGAAGTCCCCCGGCAGCACCCCGCCGAGCAGCGTGTTCATCAAGGGCACCCAGCGGAACGGCAGGTATTCGCCAAAGGGCACCAAGTGTACTTTGTGATACAGTTGCACATGATCCCAGTCCTGGTGCAGCAGCGCGGCGCTGTTGTAGCTCGGCTTGCCGGAGGGGCCCTGATAACTGCAGCCGATGAGCAAGGAAAAATCGCCCAGCCCCAGCAGATCATTGAAGTAGCGCTGGTGATCCGGGTGGGTGAAGGGCAGGTACAGCGCGCCTTCCGGCCAGATGACCAGGTCCACAGGCGAAGTCTTCCCTCCCTGCCGGTCTTCGGCATAGAGGCGCGTGAGGTCCGCGTAGCGCTGGTAGGTCTCGCTGATGTTCTTGCCGCTCCAGTAGTCCGCCTGTGCCTCGTTCAACTGCACGCAGGCCACCTTCACGGGAATAGTCTCCGGCTTCACGCCCAGTTTCTTGATGCCATAGACCGCCACGAGGGCCAGCAGCAGGACGGCAACGCTGGTGTCAAAGCACAGGCGGAAGCGCTTCTGCGCCTGCCAGTAAAGCATCAGCCGGTGCGCGGTGTTGAAGACGATGCACGAGACGAACACGGGCAGGAACGAAGTGCCGGCGATGCCCACGATGTCGGCCACCTGGACCAGGACGAGGTTGTGAAGCAGCGCCACGCCCAGGCCGTCCCAGGCGAAGCCGGTGATGATCAGCCCTCTCGCCCACTCCATCACCACCCAGAAAGCGGCGGCCAGGGCGGCGCAGCGGAGGGACTCCAGCGAAACCTCCAGCCACGAGCCGTGAAGCAGGACCGCACGGCGCGGCTTCGCTACATTCACGACGAAGGCCGCCCACACACCAAAGTACAGCGCCATGAACCCGGCCATCGCCGCCCATGTCGCCCAGCCGCCCACCTCGGGCCCCCAGCCGGCCCAGGTGTTGCCCACCGCCCCTGCGATCACACGCGGTGAGTGCCGCACCCAGCGCAACGCGGGCACCATGAAGCAGCCGCCGGCCAGCCAGCCATACAGGAACGGCACCCGCACCGGGGCCAGCGCCCGCCAGCAGCGGCGCAAGCGCCCCGCCGGCCGGGGATCAGCCACCGGCTTGCGCTCCACAAGCCACAGCACGGCGAGCAGCGGGTACATCCAGATCCACACGCAGGTCTCCACGCTCCAGCGTGGAATGGCGAAGTAGAGAATGATGCCGCTGAGGGCCGCGAGGAAGGCTTGAAAGCCGCGATGCTGAAGCGCATTCATTCGAGCGAGGAGGATTGCATGAGGAGAAGGCGGGGGGGATGAAGCATTCGAACGCTCCGCCCCTCACCCCAACCCTCTCCCGGCGGGAGAGGGAGGCTGTTTTGCGGTTATTCTAACCCTGCGGTTTTGAGAGGCCCTAATGCACACTCCCTCTCCCGGCGGGAGAGGGTTGGGGTGAGGGGCGCACGTCCCAAGACAACGGTTTACGCCAGGCGCGCGTCGATGTCCTTGTCCAGCCAGGCCCACAGGTCC
>CAINXC010000078.1 GCA_903854655.1 uncultured Verrucomicrobiota bacterium
TGATCTTGGAATAGGGGGCCAGGACTTCCGGCAGCTGGGCCGAGCCCGCATTGCGGATGCGGGTCAGGAAGTCGGCGATGGGGTCGGTCAATGCGCTCATGTATCGTAATCAGTCGTTGCTTGCTTCCCCGGCATCAGCCCTGGGCTTCGGTGTTGTCGTCCTTCTTCTGGGTGCGCTCACGGAAGGGCATTCCGAGCGCCTTGAGCATGATCCGCGAGTGATCATCGCTGTTCGAGGTGGTGACAAACGTGATGTCAAAGCCCAGCGTGCGCTTCACCTTGTCGAGTTCGACTTCAGGGAAGATGGACTGGTCGCTCACGCCCAGGGTGTAGTTGCCGCGGCCGTCGAAGGCACGGGGGGGAACACCGCGGAAGTCGCGAATGCGGGGCATCGCGGTCTTCACCAGGCGGAGCATGAAATCATACATGCGGCGTCCACGCAGCGTCACCTTGACACCGAGCGGCTCGCCTTCACGCAGCTTGAAATTCGAAATGGCCTTCTTGCTGTACGAGATGACGGGCTTTTGGCCGGTGATGAGGGTGACCTCGTTCACGGCGTCTTCGATCGCCACCTTGCGGTCAGGCTGGGAGCCGATCGAGCAATTCACGACGATCTTCTCCAGGCGGGGGACTTCGTGAATGTTGGTCACGCCAAGCTGCTTTTGCAGCTCGGGCACCATTTCTTTGTAACGCTTGTGCAGTATGGAATCCATTTTGATGTGCGGCCGGGGTCCTGGTCACCTTTCCTCCGCCTGCGGGGGCCGGGTCGGAGGGGGTGGGGACTGTGCTTGTTTATTTTTTCTTTTCAACTGACTTCTTCTTCGCGGCCTTTTTAGCTGCGGTCTTGGGCTTGGCTTCAACAGCCTCGGCTTTCTTGACATTGGAGATGTGGATGGGCCGCTCGATTTCCTTGAAGCCGCCTTCGGTCTTCTCCTGGGAGGGCTTGATCGTCCTCTTGATCTTGGCGACGCCTTCCACGAAAACGCGGTTGCTCTTGCGGTTGACTTCAAGGATCACGCCTTGAATGCCTTTGTGCGCGCCAGCGATGACTTTGACGAGATCGCCCTTTTTGACGTGTGTCTTGGGTTGGTTCATAGCACTTCTGGGGCGAGCGAAACGATTTTCATGAAGTTCTTGTCGCGCAGTTCGCGGGCCACGGGCCCAAAGATGCGGCTGCCGCGCGGGTTGTTGTCCTTGTCGATGATGACAATCGCATTGCGGTCAAAACGCAGGATTGAGCCGTCAGCACGGCGGATGGGGGCGGCGGTGCGGACCACGACGGCGCGGACCACTTCACCCTTTTTGACGGCGGCCGTCGGCGTCGAAACACGGACGTGAGCCGTGATGATGTCGCCCACATGGGCAAACCGGCTGTTCTTTTTACCCAGCACGCCGATCATTTCGGCCATGCGGGCTCCGGTGTTGTCAGCCACCAGAATTTCGGATTCCATTTGAAGCATAAGTCCAGATCCTCCCTGCGATTGTGTTGTTCGTTGTCGTTTGCTGCGGCGGCTAGTGCTTCTGCACTTCAACCAGGCGCCAGCGCTTCAGCTTGCTCAGCGGGCGGGTCTCTTCGATGAGCACCTTGTCGCCAATGCTGGCCTCCTCCTTTTCATCGTGGGCATAGAACTTGGAAGTCTTGCGCACAATCTTCTTAAATGTAGGATGGGGCACGCGGCGCTCCACCTCGACCACGATGGTCTTGTTCATCTTGTCCGACACCACCTCGCCCACAAGCGTCTTGCGGACGGCGGCTTTGGTTTCGTCGGGGGTGGTCGCTGGGGCTGTTGCTTCGCTCATTGCTCGAATGGTTCGTTGTCGTTGCGGTTAGGCTGCGGCGCCCTGCACCTTGTTGGCGCGTTCCGACAGGATGGTTTCAATCCGCGCCACTTCGCGCCGGATCAGCCGAAGGCGGGCCGGGTTTTCCAACTGACCGCTCTGCTGCTGCAGACGCAGGTTCAGGGCTTCCATCTTCAGCTCACGCGCACGGGCGGTGAGTTCTTCGACGGTTTGTTCACGCAGCTCTTTGATTTTCATGGCTCAGGTAGGGCAAAAAGTTCAGTCGGGTCTTAGTGAGCACCCTGACGCACCACGAAACGGGTGCGGATGCCCAGCTTGTTGTCGGCGAGGCGGCAGGCCTCACGGGCCGTCGCTTCATTCACGCCGGCGATTTCAAACATCATGGTGCCGGGCTTGACCACCGCCACCCAAAACTCGGGCGAGCCCTTGCCTTTGCCCATTCGGGTTTCCGGCGGACGCTGGGTGACAGGCTTGTGCGGGAAGATACGGATGAAGACCTTGCCTTTACGCTTGAGGTAGCGGGTGATCGCCACACGCAGGGCTTCAATCTGGAAGTTCTTGATCCATCCGCGCTCAAGCGTCTGGAGGCCGAACTCACCGAAATCGAGTTTGTTACAACGGGTCGCAATGCCCGCGCGGCTGCCGCGCTGGGACTTGCGATACTTTGTTCTGCTGGGCAAAAGGGCCATAAAGTGTCTTCTCCTGTGTAGTGGGGGCTAAAAATGCTTGTGAAACTAAGCTTCGACCGCAACGGGCGCTGCTTCAGGGGCTGGGGCCGGGGGGGCATCGCTGCGATAGCCGCCACCTCCGCCGCCAGGGCCGCGACGATCACCGCCAGGGCCGCCAGGGCCGCGACGATCACCACCGGGGCGCCGGTCATTGCGACGCTCGCCGCCTTGGCGGGGCGCGCCGTTTTCCATGTCAGGACGCTTGTTCATCCAGCACTTGACGCCGATGATGCCATACACGGTGCGTGCTTCGGCAAAACCGTAGTCAATCGGGATACGCAGGGTCTGAAGAGGCACCTTGCCGAGACGATACCACTCGGCACGGGCGATGTCTGCACCACCGAGACGACCGGCGCAGCGAATACGGATGCCATCGGCGCCCATGTCCATCGCGGTCTGCACGGCACGCTTCATGGCGCGGCGGAACGAGATACGGCGTTCAAGCTGCGTGCACACGCCTTCGGCCACCAGTTGGGCGTCGAGTTCGGGCTGCTTGATTTCAAAGATGTCGATCTTCACCTGCTTGCCACCGCACATGTCGGAGATGATGCCGCTCATGACATCGATTTCCTGACCCTTGCGGCCGATCACAAGACCGGGGCGGGCGGTGTGCAGCGTCACGCGGACA
>CAINXC010000079.1 GCA_903854655.1 uncultured Verrucomicrobiota bacterium
AACCGAATTGGATTTTGCCCATGGTGTGAGTGTGGTGGTGGATTGCGTTGGAGAAATCACGACGGCCAGTGGGGCCGGTGGTGCGGCATTGGAGCGAACGAGCGCGAACTGTCCAGCGCCAAAGTGGCGGGAGAACGTCCTGATTGATTGAAACACCGCAGAAATTAGAAGACCGCAGAGGTCTGAATCAGCAGGCTGCCTCTGGGGTCATCTCTGCGGTCTTCTCGACTCTGCGGTGTCTATCTGTGCTGTTAGGGCGCGGGCAGTGACGGTCGCCGGGGCTGATGGTATCCCAACGTTCGAACTCAGCCCCGCTGGCGCTCCAGGAGGTTCATCATGAGGAAGGCCAGCAGCAGGGCGAGTTGCTCGCCATCGTCCGCCGGGCCATCCTGCGTCAGAGCAAAGCGGCCTTCGAAGAAGGCGGGCTGCTTGGTCAGGCGCAGGGTAGGGGACCCCCCTTCGCCACGACTGGCGATGTAGCTGGGGTGCAGCATGTAGCCGCTGAACATGCCGACGAGCGGAATGCCGCTCACGATGCCGTCCAGCAGCTTGACGAAAGGATTGGCCTCTTGAATCGCAAACGTGGGCGTCTGCGCGCCCGGAGCGAAGACATCGTAGTGCGCCTTCCAAAGGGATTTCAATCCACGCCGGCCCACCGCGCCCAGCACCTGCCCGGTGGGGGATTTGAAGGTGTAGCGTGCCGACCAGTCGATGATGCGGTCCGCCTCAATCGTCGCCAGCAGTGTCTGCATCGTGTCATTGGTGAACACCTCCACCTTTTCCCGCAGGCGAAAGAGCTTCTGCTTCACGTAGCAGAGCGTATTGCCGCTGGCATCCGTCACGTAGATCTGCGGCGAAAGCGCCAGGAGCTTGAAGCGAAAGGTGAGGGGGTAGTTCATAAAAGGAGTCCAAGGTGGCAGGAGGCTGCGAGTTGGCAAGTCGGGGCGCGTGACATCTGCCCGCAGCAGTTGAGAGGGCAGGATCGCCGCACTGCGAGACGGCCAATTCACAGATTCTTCACAATCAGCGCTGAGTTTTTTCTTTACTTTGATAGTCGAAAATGATTTTTCATTTATTCGGCTACGGCCATCGCAACGAAGCAACCGAACACCACCCACCAACCGATGAAGCGCACACTCCGTTCTCTCCTCCTCCCTGTTCTCACCTCGATGCTGTTTGCCACGGCGCAGGCGCAAGTGGCCACCTACACCTTCACCGGCACTCGCAACAGCGCGTCCACCGAAACCTATTTTGGTGATACCGTCACTGGCACGATCATCATCGACTTGGGCGCCGCCCCTAGCACCACTTTGGCCCAATCAGGCAGCTATGCCGAGTGGCGCGATCTGCCAGGCATCGCAGTCACCGCCAAAGCGACCAACTTCAACGCAGGAACGGGTTCCACGACGCTCGTCAATGACACCGTGGTGCAGCAAACCAATTCGGCCGCTTCCGGCGTTGCTCCCATTTATGTTTCGTGGGACTGGCTCGGCTTCGACCAACTTGATGGAAGTGATGTGCAGCAAATCCAGTTGAGTTTCCTGGGGCCTAACAGCGACAAACAGACGTTGGACCAGATTGTTGATCCGGGTGCCTTCAGCCTGAGTCTCGCAC
>CAINXC010000080.1 GCA_903854655.1 uncultured Verrucomicrobiota bacterium
TGTTCATGAGGTGCTTGTTCCCTTAACGTGTGGTCCAGGATTTTAGCGCACCTCAGATCCTATGTTTGACCATGTCGGCATTTTCGTTTCCGACCCTCTTCGGAGCATTCCGTTTTATGAGCGCTGCCTCGCACCGCTTGGCATAACCATTGTGCAACGACAGCCGGAGCTGGATGCGGTCATTTTTTCCGGAGCTGCCGACTTTCCATTTCTTTGGGTCGGTGCCGCTCGTGGCGACTACCATGGCACTCCGCTTTCGCCCGGGGTGCATCGCCCTCTGCATTTTGCGTTCATTGCTCCCAGCAAGGAGTCGGTGGACGAGTTCTACTTGGCGGGCATCCAGCACGGTGGTCGAGACAACGGCGCACCAGAGGACTGCGGGGACGGATATTATGCCGCATACTTGATCGACCCCGACGGCAACAATATTGAAGCCGGAATCAGGCGGTGACACCTAACAAAGCAATTGCAGTCAACGGCTTGCGTGGCATCTATCGTGCCATCGCACATTTCTCGCGCGCTGTCGCCTGATGGCACCACATTTGATGCCGCTACGAAGATGGGATGAACGGGTCCCATAGGGCGAACAGCTCCTATGAGACCCGTCTTGTGACTTTTACTTGGCCGCTGGCTTCGGCGCAGGAGCTGGCTTGGGAGCCTTGGGGTCCAGGTTCTGCTCCAGGTCTTCGGCGGTGATGGCGCTCTCGACGCCGCCGGCGGGCACCTCGGCCTTGGCGGTCCAGAGGATGGCGTTGAGGACGAGTTTGCGCTGGTCGTCGTTGCCCCAGCCCTTGTGGAAGTGGCCGCCGGTGAATCCAAAGCCGCGGCCGCCATCGGCGCGCTCCACTGCCCAGGCCACGTGCTGCGGCTTTTTCGCGGCGACTTCGGCGCGCACGGTTGGGTTGCCTTCATGCGGGCCGTCCTTGCGGTTCATCGTGGTCTCTGGCGGCACATCGGAAAGGATCGGCGTCACGCCGGTCATGCCGTCGCGGAAGTGCATGTGGAAATACCACTCATCATTGGTGGAGAAGGGCTTCACGCCGCTGGTCACGGGGTGCGCGGGCAGGGTCTTGAAATCGGCCTGCCAGTGCGGGTTCACGCTCCAGTTCACTTCGAAGGCGCCGCCGATCCAGTCGATCCATTCGTTGCCGCCCTTTTCCTTGGTGGGCTCGGTGGCGTAGTGCACGCACACCAGGCCGCAGCCGCGCTTCATCTCCTTGCCAAGTTCGGCCAGATGGTCACCCTGCAAGGCGGGGTGACCGCCGCCGCCATCGGAATAAATGACGATGGTGTCCGCCTTGTCCAACTCGTCCATCGCGGGCCAGTCGGCGTTCAGGTGGGTTTTGATGTCCACCAGACCGGTGGAGTGCTGCTCCAGGCATTTCTGGAAGAGCAGGACGCCGGCGTTGTGTTCGTGCTCGCCGTGGCCATGGCTGGGCTTGCCGGCGATGAGAACGACGAGTTTCTTAGCGCCTTCAGCGAAGGCGGGCGCGGCGGTGAACGCCAGCGCGGCGAGGAGGAGAGTGAGTTTCTTCATGGGTAAGGAATGCGAGGGAACAACAAACGCCGCGCGGAGACAAGGCATATCGTTTTCCCGCTACTTCTTCAGCTTTGCCCAGATGCCCAGCTTCTTTTGCCGGGCGGACTTCGCGGCGTCGCGCAATTCCTGGAGGTAGTCATCCTCCGTCATTTTGCTGTCCGGCAGGGGAGTGGTCACGCCGGAGATGCGTGCGTAGCCCTGGCGCACCAGCAGCTCGGAGAGGTACTGCCATTTGCCTTTCTCGTACTCCACGCGGATCAGGGCGTAATAGCGGTCCGTGTCCGGCACGCGCTCCCAGCGCGTCAGCAGCATGAAGGGATGGGTGTTGAGCAGCTTGCTCACATAATCCATCGCCTCCTTGCCGGCCTCGATCACGGCGTTGGGCGAGGCTTTGCCGAAGTAGGATGCCTGCTCGTTGACGCGGTCAAGATGGGTGAACGAGGTGTCGAGCGCATCGATGAAGTACTGCACAAACACCTGCTCGCCCTCCTTGGGCAGACGCAGGCGCAGGGTGTCGGCCTCGTTGGACGGGGTTTGCACGAGCTCGACCTTGGGAAACGACAGGAAGTTCTTTTCCACCGGTCGCTGGGCGGGCCCGCCTGGCAGCGCCGGGGCCACCTGTGAAGTGCCGGTCAGCGGTTCCCGCCGTATCGGCACGGAGTGCGGGTGGCGCTCGCGGAACATCTCGGCCCCCACCGCCACGCAGAGGATGATGGCGCCGGTGATGGCGAGGTTGAAAAGACTTTGGCGCTGATCCATGGAACGGCTTGCCTGGGCACGGCAGGCGCGGGCAAGTTACGCGGAACCCCCCGGGTTCCAAGCATCAATCCATCGCATCAATGCCCGCCGGATGCCTTCTGCATCTTTTTTCGCAGGTACTGGGCTCCCTGTTGTTTGTCCGCCGCCTGGGACAGCTCGTCCAGCAGCGTGGAGCTGATCTTCGCATCGTCCTTCTTCGCCAGATTGTACATCTGGGCCATGAGCCGGCCGCCCTCTTCCAGGGACTGGTCCGCTGTGCCGTTTTGCAGCGCCACCACGGCTGATCCCACGATGAAGGAGCGCAGCAAATCGTAGCCCGTGTCCTTGGAAACGGCGCTGATCTGGTCCAGCGCCGGGGTGAGCACCTCACCGGGGAAAATGACCCGGAACACGGCGCTGGCCCGCGAGAACGACAGCAGGCTGTCTGCGGCTTCGCGCCCCTCTTTGGTCAGGGGTTTGTCCACGTAGGTCCGGCACAGCTTGAGCATCTCCGGGACCACCGAAGGTTCGCGCACGCACTGGAGCAGTTGCGCCACCAGGTCGTTGCGCTGTTTTTCGCCTTCGGCTCCTGTGGCGGCGGGCCTGACGATGCTGATTTCCATGAAGTGATCCTGGTAGATCAGCAGGCCCAGCCACTGGCTGATTCTGGGATGGTCCGCCTCGGACAGAGGCGGGGCGGGGCCGAGTTCGAGGGTCTGCACCGTCATCGGCAGGTCGCCCTGCCAGGTGTGCACGGTTTTCTCTTCCACTTCGCCTTGCTTGCCTGCCACATAGCCCTGGCTTCTCGACGCCACCTGGATTTCGTTGACCAGCTTGTCGTGCTCACCGTGGACGAAGGCCAGAATGTCATTGATTTTGGTGAGGTCCTTGCCGCAGGGGAAAAGCACGATGTCGCCCTTCATGTTCTGCTCGTCGTGCACATAGCTCAGGGCCACGCCGGCGGCGGCCTGCTTGTCCTGAAAGCCAATGCGCAGGGTGTACTTGCCCAGATGCTGCGGGAATCGAAGGTCGGTGCCGGGATGCTTCCATGGCGTGCCGTCGCTGGGCAGGTGCAGCCATTCGCCGGGTTTATCCGCCGCTTTGTCCGGCTGCGCGGGCTTGTCCTCGGCCGCGCAAAAGAGCGTGACACAGGCCACCAGCAGGGCGCAAGGCAGCCTGAAGGCGTGGCGACGATGAGAAAGAGAGGAATCTGACACAGGGATCACGTTTCAGTATGCACAATGCATTCACCGAAGTCACGCGCAAACATGGCAGCCGGTGAGGTTAAGCGCCCGGCATGCTCTTGGGGTCCAGGGCATCGCGCAGGCTGTCGCCCAGGGTGTTGAGCGCCAGCAGCGTGGAGCAAAAGAACAGCGCCGGGCCATACAGCAGCCAGGGGGAGGATTGCAGGGCGCCCGCGCCCTCACCTATGAGCACGCCCCAGGAGGCATTCGGCGGCTGCACGCCCAGGCCCAGAAAGCTCAGCGTGGCCTCCAGCATCATCACGCCCGGCACCGTCAGGCTGGCGTAAATGATCACGCTGCCCGCCACATTGGGCAGCAGATGCTTCCACAGGATCAACCACCAGCCCGCGCCATAGGAGCGGGCGGCGGTGACAAATTCCTGGTTCTTCAGGGCCAGCACCTGGCCGCGCACCACGCGCGCCATCGTCAGCCATTCCACCGCGCCGATCGCTGCGTAGAGCAGCCACATCTCGCGGCCAAATACCACGGTGAGGATGATGACAAAGGTCATGAAGGGAAAGGCGTACAGGATGTCCACCAGGCGCATCATCGTTGCGTCGAGGCGGCCACCGGCCAGACCGGAAACCAGGCCGTAGCCCACGCCGATGATCATCGCGACCAGCGTGGCCACGGCCCCCACCATCAGGGATACGCGACCACCGTAAAGCACCCGCGTGGCGAGATCACGTCCCAGGGTGTCCGTGCCCAGCCAGTGGCTCCAGGAAGGCAGCGTCGCGCCGCGATCCAGGTCCTGGGCGGACTGGGTGTAGCTGGAAAACCAGGGGCCGGCGACGCACAGCAGCACCAGCACCACCAGGAAAAGCATCGCCGCCACCGTCGAGCGCCGGCTCGTCAACCGCCGCCATGCAGCCTGCCACGGGGATTCTGTTGCGGCGCGGCTCATGACTTGAAACCGATGCGCGGGTTGAGCAGGGCCTGGATGAAATCCACCAGCAGGTTGAAGCCCACGATCAGCGCCGCGTAGAAGGCGGCGGTGGCCATCGCCAGGGTGTAGTCCTGGTCCTGCGCCGCGCGGATGAAGTGCTGCCCCAGGCCGGGGATTTGAAACACCATCTCGACGACGAAGGAGCCCGTGAGCAATCCCGCTGCGGCCGGGCCCAGGAAATTGAGCAGCGGCAGGCAGGCAAGCTTCAGGGCGTGGCGGAACACGATGGCCGCCTCGCCCGCTCCTTTGGCGCGCGCCGTGCGGATGAAGTCCTGCGCCAGCGTCTCGCGCAGGCCGCCGCGCATCAGGCGCGCGATGTAGGCGCTGTAGATCAGCCCCAGCGTGAGGGAGGGCAGCACCCAGTCATCCGCATCGTACCAGCCGCCCACGTTGAACCAGCGCAGCTTCAGGCCAAACACCAGCGCCACCAGCGGCCCCAGCACCAGGCTGGGCGCGCAGATGCCCAGCGTGGCCGCCAGCATGGTGGCACGGTCTTCAAAAGTGTGCGGGCGGATCGCCGCCAGCGCCCCCATCGGCACGCCAATGATCAGCGCCATTGCCAGCGCCGGCAGGCCGATCGCCGCGGAAACCGGGAAGCCCTGGGAAATGATTTCGCCCACCGTCATGCCCTTGTAGCGGTAGGACTTCGGCAGGTTCAGCGTGGCGAAGCTCCAGATGTGCCGGCCAAGCTGCACGTACCAGGGCTTGTCCAGGCCGTACTGCGCCTCCAGGCTCGCCCGCACGTGCTGCGGGATCGCCCGCTCCTTGTTGAACGGGCCGCCCGGCGCCGCCTTCATGAGCCCGAACGTGATGACCAGCACCGCGAGGATGACGGCGATGCCCTGCATGATTCGGCTGATGAGGAAGCGCAGCATGAGAACGGCGAAACTCCATGTTCACGTCCCGCTGATCAAGCTCCAATGCGGTGGAACATTCATTCATGTGGCCGCCAATCACTTTGCACGGCAAAGTTTCATTTGCACTGTTCACTTTGGCGCGCAAAGTAAACGCCATGGGCACGACTGATTCCACGCTGGAAGACCCCGAATTGTTGAAACCGCGATGCGAGGAGCGCTCAGCCACTGCGCCGTCTTGGCGGAACTGAATCACAATGCGCGCCGCCCTGAAAACCCTTCTTCGCGGAGATGCCGCCCAACTGGGCGGCCTGCTGCGGCAGCCGGTGACCACCGCCCTGCTGCTGCCCTATGTCACCGCCATCATCATCGGCTGCGGGATGTATGGGGTCGCCCTCGGTCTCTGGCGCTCGCCACTGATGGGATTCTATGCGGGCATCAAGATGCCGCTGCTCATCTTTGTAACGCTGCTGGTCAACGGTCTTATCAACGGCATGCTGGCGCAGGTGCTGGGCACCGGGCTGTCCTTCCGCCAGACACTCATGGCCTGCCTCATGTGTTTCGCGATTTTTGGCCTGATCGTGGGCTCCTTGAGCCCCCTTGTGATCGCCATGGTGCTGGACTCCCCGCCGCCGGATCACGGTGACCGCGTCTCGTGGTATCGCGCCATCATTCTCACGCACACCCTGGTGATCGCCTCCGCCGGCATTGTGGCGAATCACAAGCTGCTGCGCCTGCTGCAGAACTTCGCGGGCGATGCCAGGACTGGCCTGTTCGCCTTCGTGGGCTGGCTGGCCGGCAACCTGTTTGTGGGCGCCCAGTTGTCCTACGTCTTGAGACCGTTCTTTGGCACCCCCGGGCTGAAGGTCGAGTTTCTGCGCGACCATCCCTTCCGGGGCAATTTCTACGAATCCGTGTGGACAATGCTGAAAGGCGTCATCGGCCCCGGCGGCCTGATCCTCCTGGCCGTGCCCGTGGTGGTCAGCGCGCCCATTTGCTTTCATTTGTACCTGCTCAACCGGCGCTCCAACCCGCCACCCCCAGCTTTCACCAAACCAAACTGAGAACACCATGAATACCGAACCGCCGCCCCCGCCGCCCGAATCATCACCTCCCGCTCCAGCCCCCCTTGCGCCACCGCCGCTTCCAGCCGTCAGCTCTGCGGTGCGCCGGTGGATTCCCGAGCCATTCGAAGGCCCCGTCAACTTTGGCAGCGTGGTCGAAAACCTGCTCAAGCGCCCGGAGCGAATTATTCACGCGCTGGGTGCTGGCAATACGGGCGTTTCCCGGCTGATGCTGCTTGGTGCCGCGCTGGGCCTTGCTGTTTTCGGAGTGCTGCTGGGCACTTATTCCGGTGGCGCGCAGTTGTGGGCTGCTCCGCTCAAGGTCACACTGGGAACGCTGCTGGCCGTCTTCATCTGCCTGCCCAGCCTTTATATCTTCAGCGCGCTTGGGGGAGTCGATGCGAGCCTGCCTTACGTCGTCAAGGTGATGGTCGCCGCCATTGCCCTCTGCTCGCTGCTGCTCCTCGGGTTTGCGCCGGTGTTATGGGTCTTCTCCCAGTCCACGGAGTCCCTGCCGTTTGTGGGCATCCTGGCGCTCGTCTTCTGGCTTATTTCCTTGAGCTTCGGTCTCCGGCTTCTCCTGGGGTTCTCAATGGTTCAAGGAGCCCGGAGCATCGACTACATCAAGGTCTGGATGACCCTTTTTGTTGTGGTGACCCTGCAAATGTCCACCGCTTTGCGGCCCATCATCGGCACCGCCAGCACCTTCCTGCCGACCGAGAAGAGGTTCTTTCTCCAGCATTGGTTCGAAGAGCTGTCACCCCCTGCGAGCGCCCGATGAAAACCCGCTCATGGGATCTCTCCGTCCACGATTCCCTTGTCCGTCAACGGCCTGTCAGTCGTCCTTCTCCATCTCGTCCGGCTCGCGCTCGACGAAGCGCATGGAGTGTCCGATGAAGGTCAGGTGCACGTCGTCGGTGGGGCCGTTACGGTTCTTGGCGATGATGAGCACGGCCTTGCCCTTGTTGCGCTCGGCGTCCTCGGCCTCCTGCTCGGGGGTCTTTTCCCGCTCGTTGCCTCTGCCTTTGCCGCCCTTTTTGTCGTCCTCCTCCACCTGCTTGCTGCCGGCGTAATCCATGCGCGTGAGCAGGCCGACCAAGTCCGCGTCCTGTTCGATGGAGCCGGATTCGCGCAGATCGCTCAGCATGGGGCGCTGGCCGCGGCGGCCTTCGACGGCGCGGTTGAGCTGGGCGAGCACGACGACAGGAATGTTGAGCTCCTTGGCCAGGCCCTTGATGCCGGCGGAGATTTCGGCGATTTCGATCTGGCGGTTGTCCTTGGCCCGGCGCGAGCTGGAGGTGAGCAACTGCAGGTAGTCGATCATGATCATCTTGATGCCGTGCTGCTTGTGCAGGCGGCGGGCCTTCGCGCGCAGCTCCATGATGTCGAGGCCGGGCGTGTCATCGATGAAGATCTTGCTCGCGGAAAGCTCGCGTGCGGCGCCGGTGAGGCGCATCTGGTCCTCGCGCTTCATGAGGCCGGTCTGCAGGTCCGACATGCTCATGCGGGCGCGGGCCACCAGCAGACGGCGCACCAGCATGGCGGCGCTCATTTCCAGGCTGAAGACGGCACAGGGCTGCTGCTGGTCCACGGCGATGTGCTCGACGATGTTCATGGCCAGGGAGGTCTTGCCCATGGAGGGGCGGGCGGCGATGACGAACATTTCGCTGCCCTGCAGGCCGGCGCAGAGCTTGTCGAGCTTCGCATAGCCGGAAGACAGGCCGCGCAACTGCCCTGGGTTGGCTAGCATCTTCTCGATGTCGTCAATCGCGCCCATGACGTGGTGGCCCAGGTCCTTGATGCCGTCGGAGGTGCGGGTGCCCTCGCGCACGGCGAGCACGCGCTGCTCCGCCTTGTCGATGGTGCCGTCCACGTCCTCGTCGATGTGTTCGCGGCCGTGCTCGTAGGCGTAGTGGATGTTCAGCGAGCAGGCGTGGATCATCTGGCGCAGGATGAACTTGTCGAGGAGCACCTTCTTGTAGAAGGGGTAGTGCGCCGCCACCGGAATGAAGGTGTAGAGCTCCGAGATGGCCGCCCCGCCGCCCACCTTTTCCAGCAGGCCCTTCTCGCGCAAGGCGTGGGTGAGGGTGGCGATGTCGAGCGGCGTGCCGCGGTCATAGAACTCCAGCAGCAGCTCGTACACGGTGCGGTTGGCCACGTGGTAGAAGGAATCAACGGGGATCTGCACCCGGCACTCGCTGAGGCGCTCGTTCGGGTCCTGCAGCAGGCAGCTCAGAACGCCCTTTTCCGCCTCGTTGCTGAAGGGCAGGGAGCGGTTGACGTTGGCCAGCAGTTCCTCGGTGGTGGGCTCCTCGCGTTTCTTGAAGGGCGGGGGATTGACCAGCGAAAAAGGGGCGCGTCCCACCGCCGCCGCCTCGGCGGCACCGGGCGGCAGATTGATCACGTTGATGGGGAGGGGCTCGGCCATGAAAAAGAAGCTGCGGGGGATCAGCATAGCGGTGCTCACGGACAAATCGAGAGCTTGTTATGCCCATCTGTTCACAAGCGGCGCCTCGCCCTCACCCCTTCAGCTCCAGCGCCTCGGCGATGCCGCTGTCGATCCTGCCTTTGTCATCGAAGAGCGCCATGCCGCCGTAGCCTTTGTAGGCCCACAGGGCCCAGGCGAAGCCGGATTCCTGGGCGCTGTCGCGGACGGCTCGCAGCCATTGCACGCGATCCTTGCCGAGGGGCTGCTGGTGCGGGGCGTTCACGCAGCCAAATTCGCCCAGGAAAATCCGCTGTGCCGGGATGCCCGCCTTTTTTGCCCAATGCGCCACGGCTTCAAAATCGGCGGTCATGCGCTGGCGATCATGGGCGGCCAGCTCGTAGTCGGCGAGCAGCTTGCGGGTGACGGCCTTGGTCTGCGCGGCGAGGGCGGGTGATTGTTTGGCGGCGTCGATGCGAGCGAAGGCCGCCTCGCGCACGTCGGCGATGTTGCCGGGAGAGGCCGGCCACTGAAGCCCGGCGAGGTATGCGCCCTCGTCGCCTCCCACGCCCTGGTGCGTGTAGGTGTGCGGATCGTAGTAGTGGAAGGTGTAGAGGACGTTGCTGCCCTGGAACGGTCGCAGGTCCAACTGCATCAGCGCCTTGATCGAACCCCACTGCGCACCGGTAAGAACCAGGGGCAGCGTGGCCGATCCCTGGCGGGCCCGATGGTGCAGGATCTCCAGCATGGGCTGCCAGCGGGCGATCTCGGCCTGGCTGTCGAGCCAGGGCTCGTTCATGAGCTCGAAGGCAAATTGGTCATGCGGCAGATCGTCCAAGGAGCGCGCCATCTCTTCCATCAGGTCCGCGTAGGCACGGAAGGCGGGGGAATCCTGGCTTTCCACGAGTTTCAGCGGCGCGTAGTCGGGATTTACCGAGACGGGGTGCAGGTCGTAGATGACTTTGAACCCGGCGCCGAGCAGACGCTGGACTCTGGTGCGCACCACCTGATGCAGGTGCTCTTGCCTGGCTTTGCTGCTTGCCAGAAAGATGCTGGGGTCTGCCGTCACGCGCAGGAAATCGAAGCCCATGGCCTTGAGCCGTGCCAGCTCTGCGTCGCTGATCTGGTAGCCTGCGGTTGCAAAGGGCGGCCACAGGTACTCGGTCTTTCCCTGGCCGTCTTTGGTGTCCGGCCAGTTCAAAAGGTGGTGCAGGCTGATGCCCCCGGCAAAGGTGGGGAAGGCCGTTTCTGGTGGCCCGCCTCGTGCCGCCAGGGTCGCCATGCCAGCCCCGCCAAGTAGCCTGCCGAAGGTGCGCCGCGTGATCCGGGAGGACGGGGGAGTGTTCACAGGGGGGAGTGAGGAGCTGCCGCAGGGAGGGGGATGCTGCGTCAACGATGTGTTTTCACCCACTCCTTCGCCTCGTCATCGCCGCGCTCGGCGGCCTTGGCGTACAGGTGCTGCATGACGAGTTTGAGGAAGGCCTCCTGCATGCGTGGCGGGCCTTTGGCGGCGCGCTCTTTGAGCAGGTTTTCCAGGTTCAGCGCGAGGTCGTGCATTTCTTTGGCTGGCACGTTGTCCGGCGCGCTCTCAATCTCATCCACCAGCGCTTTGCTTGTGCGGTCGGCCTTGGGTTTCTCCCTGTTTTGCAATTGAAAGCTGTGAAGGTCGATGCATGCCTGGGCCAGTACCGGGAAAGAGCCTGCGTAGCTTGCATGAAGGGACTGTTTCAAGAGCGCGATGGCTTCAGTGGCGCTTTTGATGGCGGCGGTAAGGCTGCGGGCAGCGCCAGACCGCTGAAGCGCGATGCATCCCAGGGCATGCGAGCCCAAGGGATCATCAATGGACTCCAGTTGATCCGCCCAGCCGGAGAGTTCCTCCACTTCATCGCCCTTGATGGGGGGATTGGAGACCGCCGCCTCGACCAGCCCGTGAAGGGCCTGGGGATTCTTGGCATCCGTTTCCAGGACCTTGCGGTACAATTCGGAGCGTGCCTGGCCGGTGGCCTTGGCGGCCTGCTCCAGAAGCTCTGCTTTGGTGGCCGGCCCAGGCTTGGTTTCCTTGACAGCGGGCTGAGGGGGGGCGGGAGGAGGATCAATCACCGCCAGAGGTCGCTTGATTTCGGCCACCGCCGCCATCTCCGCTGGCTTTGGGGTTGGGGCCGGGTCCGCCTTGGCAGGGCCGGGAGTGACGGGCGCAGGTTTGGCTTCGGGAACCGCTGGGGACGGAGGTGTCGCTGGCGGCTTGGGAGCAGATTCCGGGGCGGCGGCAACCGCCATCTTTGGAGGCTCGGGAGTGACGGGCGTCGCAGGCGCAGGTTTCGCCTCGGGAACCGGTGGTGACGGAGGTGTCGCAGGCTTTTTGGCCGGGTCCGCCTTGGCTTCCATCTTGGCAGGTTCGGGAGTGACGGGTGTCGCGGGCGCAGGCTTCGCCTCGGGAGTCGGTGGGGATGGAGGTATTACGGGCGGTTTGGGACCAGGTTCCGGAGCGGGGGCGACCGCGATCTTTGGCTCGGCGACGGCAGGAGCCATCGGCGGGGCCTTGGCCTCCGCAATGACCGGTGCTGGAGGTGGGGCTGTGACTGGTGCCGGAGAGGTGGTTTTAGACGGCTCTGAGGCCGTGGGCGGGGAGTGACCCGGCTCCTGGGCGGGAGCCGCTGCTCCCGTGGCGCCGGGCTCCGCCGAAGGTGCCTCCTTGGGCAGGAACTGCCAGGCGCCGAGCGCCACGAGGGCTATCCCCAGGGTCGCCAGCAAGGGCAGCAGGCCGCGCCGGGCTTTGTTCTCCGCCGGACTGGTGAACACGGTGTCGCCCATCTGAATGAATGAGGGGGCCAGTGCTCTTGTCAGGGCTGGCGTGGCGGCGCTCCTGGGAGCTGCCGGCTGCCGGGCGGGCTCGTTCTTGGTCCCGATGGCCTTGTCGAGCAAAGCCATCCAGTCGCGAGGGCTGGCACAGCGTTTGGCAGGGTCGGTGGTGAGCACGGCTTTGATCGCCTGGTTCACCTTCGGCGGCAGTCCTGCCTGGGAAAGAGCATCGTTCCAGCCCTCCGGGCTCAGGCACCGCTCACCTGTCACCATCACCCCCAGCATGGCACCGGCGGAATACATCGTGGAGCGGATGTCGCATGCCTGGCCTATCTTCTGTTCCGGACTGGAGAAAACAGGGTCTTCGACTTCCAGCCACCAGCCGGCAGGCACGGGCGGACAAAGGCAGAGCAATTCGCCGGAAGCTTCCTGAACCACGAATTCCGTGGGGCAGATTTGCGAGAGAGTCAGACCTTTGGCCTGGGCCGCCACCAGCGCGCTTGCGAACTGTCGCATCATGGCCAAGGCCTCCGTCGGCGGCATCCGCCCTCCCTGGAGCAGGGTGTCGGCAAGGAGCAGGCCCAGCGGGTAATCCTGGACAAACACCAGTGAATCGCCCTCCAGGCGCACCTCGCGCACGGCCAGGACCTGGGGATGGCGGAACGAGACGGCGGCCTGGGCCGCGCTGAGCAACGCCTGCCGCGCCTTGGGGGATGAATTCGCATCCAAGGCCACGCTGTGCAGCAGCACAGGATTCCCCAGGGAGTCCTGGGACACCCTGACTTCCTGGCCTTCCGGCTTGTCGTTCCGGGAAAATCGATCGTCCATCAGGGGGGGGCTGGGTGTGGTTGCGGAGCCGACTGGCGGCGCCTGGGGGTGGAAACCCTGGGGGGGGCTGTCCACAAA
>CAINXC010000081.1 GCA_903854655.1 uncultured Verrucomicrobiota bacterium
CCGCCTCATGAAAAAGGCTATCTGCACTCTGCTGGCCCTCTCCAGTCTCCTCGCGGCTTCCGCGCTGAAGGCTGAGGACGGGTGGGTTTCTCTGTTCAACGGCAAAGATCTCACCGGCTGGAAGTCCAATTGGGACACCGATGAAAAGAACGCCATGAAGGCGGAAGTCTTCAGCGTCAAAAACGGTGAAATCGAAGTCAATGGCGGCCGCTGCCATCTGTTCTATCTCGGCGAGGACGGCAAGGCGAGCTTCAAGAACTTCGAGCTCAAGGCCAAGGTGAAGACCCAGCCTGGCGCGAATTCCGGCATCTATTTCCACACCGCTTTCGAGCCCAACAACTGGCCTTCCAAGGGCTTTGAGTGCCAGGTGAATGAAACCCACACCGACATCAAGAAGACCGGCGGCCTGTACGCGGTGAAGGACGTGCTCAACGTCTCGCCCGCCAAGGATGAGGAATGGTTCGATTACGACATCAAGGTGGAAGGCAAGCACGTGGTGCTTTCGATCAACGGCAAGGTGACCTCCGACTGGACCCAGCCCGATGACTGGGATCCCTCCGTCTCGCTCAAGGGCATGCCCGGCCGCAAGCTTGGCGAAGGCACCTTCGCCCTCCAGGGCCATGACCCGAAGAGCATCACGCACTACAAGGACATCTTCGTGAAGGTGCTTCCTTGAGGCACAAGACTTCAAGATAGAAGACACCAGACCTGATCTGAATGCCCGGCCTGTGATGGCCGGGCATTTTTGGTGATGGGGCAGGCCTCCGCAAAGCCGCCTACAACCCGTTCCCGCGAAACTGGATGGCGGCGATTTTTTCCGCCATGTCGTGGTGGGCGTTGAAGACGAGCTCGGCGGCGGCGGCTCGGGAAATGCGGGCGCGCAGCCTGTGCACGATGCCCTGGTCGAGGCCGTCCACATAGGCGCGGATGGGGCGGTTCACGGGATCGAGGCACTTGATTTCCACAAGGGTGTCGGTCGAAAGCAGCGCGCTTTTCCAATCCACCGGCTCCATGACGTTCGAGCCCACGAGCAGCCATGCAGGTGTGTCCGCCAGCAGCGGCGAGGCTCCCATGGAGCGGGCGTAGGCAGTGGAGCCGGCGGCGGTGGCGACCAGCGCCCCGTCACTCACCAGTTTGGACAAGCGGGTGACGCCGTTGACCCTGATCTCCAGCCAGGCGGACTGGCTGGTGACGCGCTCCACCCAGGCGTCGTTGAATCCGTACGCCGTCTGGCAGCGGCCGTCTTCGTCGTCAAACTCCAGGTACAGCATCGGCAGTTGGCGGAAGATCACATCCTGCGGCGGGAATTCGGCGGCGAACACCGCCTCCGGGCCGTTCATGAGGAAGCCCAGGTGGCCGGCGTTGACACCGAAAAAAGGCAGGCGCTCGCGCCAGTGCTCGCGAATGCAGCGCAGCATGGTGCCATCGCCGCCGAGGGTGGCGATGAACTGCGCATCGTTGCCTGCTGCCGTGCTGAAGCGGTCCGCCCAGGCGGCCGCCTTGGGGTTTTGCAGGTCCGCCTGAAGGCGGTAGCCGGCATGGGCAAGGGTGCCGCGCGCCCAGGAACTGGGATTGGGGGCGCGGAACAGGCCGTAGCGCTGGATGTAGGCGAGCGGGCGGGGTGTCACCAGGTGGTCCACGCTTTTCCCGTGGGCGAGGCGGTCCCGGATCTCGCTGCTGGAGCCGGGAATGCTGAGTTCCACCAGTTCGTGGTGCGGCGGCAGGTCCGCTGCGTCGAAGACGTGGCCGGGGCGTGTCACCACCACAAAGCGGGCCGTGTTCCAGAGGCGCGGCCCGTGCTCCCAGGAGCGCTGGATCTCCGCTTCGTTGCGGGCGCCACCCTTGATCAGGTCCACGCCCACCACGTGCCAGACTTCGCCGCGGGGGGCGTAGCGCTGCTCAAGTTCGTGTGAGCGGGTGAAGCGGTCCTGCTCCAGGTCGAACAGGTCCACCTCCACCTTGGGAAGCCCCTCGAAGGCCATGTCCGCCAGCGCGGCGCGGTACACGGGCGGCAGGATGTTGGTGGTGTCCTTGTCGCTGCGAGGCCCGCAGGGCACCACCAGCACCCGGTCGAAGCGCTGGCTCAGGGCTTCGGCAAGGCGGCGGTGATGCAGGCCGGGAGGATTGAAGCTGCCGCCGAAGAGTGCGATGCGCAGTGCCATGGTGCGTGCATGGTGGCCTGGAAGCGTGCGCCCACAAACGTTTTTGCAACCAACGGCGTCCCTGGTTGCGAATCGCCATTGTTTGGGCGAATAATCAGTCCTCCACCACGATTCATGCCCAACGTTCAGTTCGTCTGCCCTCACTGCGAAAAGCATGCTGAAGTGCAGGTGGCTTCGGTCACCCGCTCGCGTACGTGCCCGCACTGCGGGGGCAGCGTCCTGCTGCAGGTGCCGGGCAAGGAGAAAAAGAAGACCCGCAGGGCCCTGTTGGTCGCCCCGACGAAGGACCAGCCGTTGATGCCGGAAAAGGCCCCGTCCGCCCCAGGCATGCCCGCTTACGAACCGCAGCCCCTCGAAGGCGAGGTATACGAACGCATGAAGGCGGACCCCGAAATCAGGGCCATCCGCCAGCGTCTCGTGATCGGATCGGTCACGGTCATCGGGCTGATCATTTTCTCCATCGTCTGGCACTATTCCGGTGGAGGCACTGCGACCGGCGACCTGGCTCTCCGCCAGGACCTGCCTGCCGAAACTCATGAGCGGCGGCCAGCCCAGGGCCCGCTGGCGGCTGAGCGCGCACCCTCGGGCAACACCATCGACCTTCACAAAGGCGAGGGCGACAAGGCTTCCCCGGCCGGCAAGCTTGTCTTTGTCACCCAGGCAGGCAAGACCAGCGAGGCGCTGGACGCAGTGGTGCGGGAGACGGCCGCGCAAAGACTGGACCGTGCAAAGGAGGTGATCTTCGCCTTTCTGAGCGCCGATTCGGTAGGCACGATGCTTCTCACCGTGGCCAACCGCGGGCGCGTCGAAACCAGGTTGCGCGCGTATTACGAAGGGCACACGCTCACGCCTCTCCACGCCAATGACATCCAGCCGCGCCAGGATGACAGCGCCAGAGCTGACGAGGTGCCCGTGCTTGTCACTCTCAGCAACGGTCGCAAGGTGCCCGCCACCGTGCTGGTTACGGCGGAAGGGCACTTCGGTGTTGACTGGCCGAGCTTTGTCGCCCTGTCCGAGATGGAGTGGAGCCAGTTCATTGCCACCAAGCCCGCCTCCCCGGTCATGTTCCGTGTCATGGCCGAGGCCGGGGACTGGTACTCCGGCTCGTTCGCGGACTCCCGGAAGTTTCAGTGCTTGAAGCTGATGGATCCTAACAACCCCGGCGCGGCGCCTTGCTTTGCCTATGCGGATCGTGCCGGGGCCGTCGGCCAGGCGATGGAGAAGCTCCTGCAGGGCGGTGCCGGTGCCTTCCCAGTGACGCTGCGCCTGAAATATCCCGTGGACGGCCTGGAGGAGAACCAGGCGCTGGTTGAGAGCATCGTGACCAAGGGCTGGTTTTTGCGCCCGGATGGCGGCATCACGCAGGCGGAACCGTAAGGGCTCGCCCGCTTACTTTACCGCCAGGGCTTTCTCGATGGCGGCGGTCAGTTCAGCAGCGTCCGGCTCCACGGCGGAATCGAATTTCGCAATGATTTTGCCGTCCCTGCCCACCAGGTATTTGGTGAAATTCCAGCCCACCTCGCCCGCACCCGGCGAATCCTTGGCGGTGAGCGCCGCATACAGCGGATGCGGGCTGGCGCCCTTGATCGCGACCTTGTCAAAGATCGGGAATGTCACACTGTAGTTGCTGGAGCAGAAGGTCTTGATCTCATCGTTGCTGCCCGGCTCCTGGCCGCCAAAATCATTGCACGGGAAGCCCAGCACCATCAGGCCCTGTTCCTTGTACTTCCGGTACAGCGCCTCCAGCCCCGCGTACTGCGGCGTGTAGCCGCACTGGCTGGCCACGTTGACGATGAGCAGGGCCTTGCCGGCGTAAGCTTTCAGCGAGGTGTCCTTGCCGTCGATGTCCTTCAGGGGAATCGAATCCAGCGGGCCGGCGGTGGCGGAGGCAAGGGCGAGAGCGGTCATGGCCAGGGTGAGGAGCTTCATGGGAAGTTGAGGGCTGAGAGACGGAAAACAACGATCAGGAATGGTGCTTTTTGAGGAACTCCACCAGCCCGTTGGCCAGCTTGGCGACCTGCCCGGCGACGCGTTCTAG
>CAINXC010000082.1 GCA_903854655.1 uncultured Verrucomicrobiota bacterium
TTGTCCCAACGCGCCGTCATCGCACGCCGGAAAGCCTCATTCATCCCTCGCCCGCCTGCATTGATTCCCGCCCGCCAACACGCCAGGCACGGCACATTGTCCCAAGGCGCCGCCCGCATGGCTACACGCTGATCGAGGTGCTCACCGCCGCGGTGATCATCGGCGTGTCCCTGTCCGCCGCCGTCTCCATGTCCACCACCATGATGATGCAGGAGGAGCTCAGCCAGCGCGTCACCCAGTCGCTCAACTACCAGGAGAACGCGGCGCGGCTGTGGCAGCTCGGCCTCAGCCCCCTGCAGGCCGCCGCCCTCATGCCCGGCACCAGCGGCAACCCGGTGCTCACCCGCGCGCTCGCCACCACCGGCAGCACCAACGCCCTCGGCACCTCCGACGTGGACGGCATCGGCGCCCTCGAATCGGCCACCAACAGCATCGAGGTCAACAACTTCGCCTCCCAGGCCGGCACGGGCGACACCACCAGCGTCACCGTTTTCCGCCCCACCACGCGATAGCCCCCTCGCGCGAACCCGCCACTCCCACCGCCATGCTCCAGAAAGTCACCGTCACCAACATCAGCACCGGCAAATCCGTCGTCACCCTCATTGATGCGGACACGGAGGAGAAGGCCCTCATCGGCTGCGGCATCTCCGGCAACGAAAGCGCCAGCGTGGAGAACATCGTCGGCCTCGATGAAACCGTCCACCGCATCGGCCTGAAGAAGCCCAGCGTGGAGGACCGCGCGCAGTTCTTCAGCGGCCTGGCGCGCTGCCTTGACCGCAACATCGGCCTGAGCAAGGGCCTGCAGTTGCAGAGCAACCGCGTCAAGAGCCCCGTCTACAAGGGCGTGATCGGCGACATGGTGTGCTCCATCGCCGCCGGCGAAAAGCTCAGCGAGGCCATGGCCAAGCATCCCGCCCTGTTCCCGGACTCCATCCTCTCCCTCATCATGGCCGGCGAGGAGGCCGGGCAGCTCTCGCGCGTCTGCCGCCGTATCGGCAACTCCGAAAAGAAAGCCTCCAAGATCGTCGCCAAGCTCAAAAACGGCCTCATCTACCCCGCCGTGGTCATCGTCCTGGCCGTGGTCGTGGTCATCGTCATGAGCTTCACCCTGGTGCCCGCCATGGCCAAGCTGTTCGAATCCTTCCACGCCCCGCTGCCCCTGGGCACCCGCGCCCTCATCTTCCTTTCGGACATCCTCATCCACCAGCCCTGGATGGCGATCCTGCCCTTCGTGGGCCTGTACTTCTTCTTCAAGAACTGGGGCCGCTTCTGCTCCCAGCACTGGGTGCAGGACGTGGCGCTGAAGATCCCCAAGATCGGCCTCATCGTGCGCAAGTCCGCCGCCGCGCTGAGCTTCCGCACCCTCGCCATGCTCGTGGACGCCAACGTGCGCCTCTCCAGCGCCCTGGCCATCACCGCCCAGGCCTCCACCCACTACCACTACCGCACCCTGTTCAACAAGCTCGGCGAGCACATCGCCATCGGCCGCACCATGCACGAGGGCTTCCTCATGGAATCCCACTGGCTCGGGCCGGATGCGCGCCAGATCTGCGGCCTCATCGAGCTGGCCGCCGAAACCGGCACCGGCACCGAGATGCTCAACGAAATCGCCGATGACTACGAGGAGGAGCTCGACTCCCTCGCCGGCCAGATCGACAAGATCATGGAGCCCCTCACCATCGTCTTCCTCGGCACCATCGTCGGCTTCCTCATCTACGCCATCTACGGCCCCATCTTCAGCCTCGGCGACGTGATCCTGCCCCACGGCAAGAAGCATTAGCAGGACTGCAAAGTGGCCCCCCAAAGTGGCCACCGTCGCCCTCGACGGGGTTCGAAAAACAAACGCGCGCAGCGCCTGGGTTCCAAACCCAGCGCTGCGGGCCAGCTAAGCCCTGGAAACCATGTGTGGCGCTGCCGCGCAGGTTTTTCGGTTTCACGTCGAGGGCGACGTGAGCCACATTGGGGCCCCGTGCCCAAA
>CAINXC010000083.1 GCA_903854655.1 uncultured Verrucomicrobiota bacterium
CGCAGCATCCTGCGCGGTGATCCGAACGTCGTGATGGTGGGTGAAATGCGCGACCTGGAAACGACCGAGATCGCCATTCGTGCGGCTCTGACAGGCCACTTGGTGTTCAGCACCCTGCACACCAATGACGCCATTGGCGGCATCACGCGTCTGGTGGACATGGGCGTGGAGCCTTTCCTCGTGTCCAGCGCCGTGCGTGCCTTCTTTGCCCAGCGCCTGGTGCGACGCCTGTGCCCTGCCTGCCGCGAGCCCGTGGAAGTGGAGCCCGATTACCTGGAGAGCATCGGCTTCCCAACCTTCCGCCGGGGTTCGCTGATGCGGGCCAAGGGCTGCGAAAGCTGCCGCGGCACCGGCTATCAGGGGCGCCTCTCGATCTACGAAGTGGTGCTGGTCACCAATGCCCTGCAGCACCTCATCAACACCCGCGCGCATCCGTCGGAATTCATCAAGCAGGCGCTTGCCGACGGCTACCTGCCGATGCGCGGCTACGGCTTCCTCAAGTGCCTGGAAGGCGAAACCACCATCCAGGAAGTGCTCAGCGTGACCGCCGCCGAGCGCAGCTTTGTGGAGGAGAAACCCAAATTGAAACCGAGGGCGCCGACGACGGGACCTCTCGTCGCAGCCTAACCTTCCCATCCCGTGCCCACCTTTGTTTACAGCGCCAACGGCCCCAGCGGCATCGTCACCGGAGAGCTCTCCGCGAGCGACCGGACGGAGGCGTTTGCTCTGCTTGGCAGGCAGCGGTTGCAGCCCTTCAAGCTGGACATTGTGAACATCCAGGCCGCCGCGAAGGCCGCCACCGCCACGGCTTCCAAAGGCGCGGCGGAAGCGAAGAAGAAGGCGGCGGTGGCCGCCCCGGCGACCGCAAGCAACGGGCAGATCAAGCTGAAGCTGAACCAGGTGCTGCTGTTTACGGAGGAGCTTAGCGATCTTATCGCGGCAGGCATTCAATTGGAGCCTGCACTGGGAACGATGGAGCGGCGGCGCGAGCTGTCCGGCATCAAGGTGCTGGCCGCCACCCTTCGTTCCAAGGTCCGCGACGGCATGAGCTTCTCCAAGGCTGTGGCGGCCACCTCGCCCAGCTTTGGCAATCTGTTCTGCGCGCTCGCCTCCGCTGGTGAGGCCAGCGGCTCGCTGGATGTGATTCTGAAGCGCCAGGTCGCGTACATGCGGTCGCTGCAGGAGCTTCGTGGCAAGGTCATCTTCGCGCTGATCTATCCTGCCTTCCTGATCGTGGCGGCGCTGGGCGTCACCGTGCTGTTTGTTGTCTATCTCATTCCCAAGCTCACGGAACTGCTCGATTCCACCGGCGGTTCGCTGCCCATGGCGGCGCAGGTGATCGTGAAGATCAGCGACGTGGCAAAGGGCTACTGGTGGGTTGGCGCCATTGCCGGAACGATGATCACCATCCTGTTCAAGGCCTGGATCAAGCGACCGGAATCGCAGATCCCGTGGGCGAAACTGCAACTGCGGGTGCCGCTGTTCGGCGGCGTGATGCAGGCGCGCTTTTATGTGCAGTTCCTGGAGACGCTTTCCAACCTCATCGGCAACGGCCTGCCCATGATGCACGCCATGCAGCTCACTCAGAACGCGACGGACAATGTGTTTCTGCGCGGCGAGCTCGAACCTGTCATCCGCAACGTGGGCGAGGGCGTGGCGCTCTCGAAAGCCCTGGAGCGCAGCGGCCACTTCCCGCCCCTGCTGATCGACATCGTCAGCGTGGGCGAGCAGACCGGCAAGCTGGCCGAAGCCCTGGCCAAAGGCGCCTCGCGCTTCGACCGTGAGTTGAGCAGCCGCATTGAAAAACTCTCCGCCATGATTCAACCCGCCATCGTCTGCCTCATGGCGGGGCTGGTGGGCACCATGGCCTATCTCATGATCACCACCATCTTCAAGACCATCAGCGGAATGAAGATGTAGGAAAAGACACCAGACTTTGAGACACAAGACCTGAAAACACAGCCCAACCCAACCTCAGCCCATGAAAACCAAAATCAAAACCTCCTCACGCTTCCGTCGAGCCGCCTCCGCCCAGGGCTTCACTCTGGTCGAAATGGTGCTGGTGCTCGGCATCATCGCCCTGCTTCTGGGCGCCGGCATCTACCAGCTCACCGGCGTGCTCGACTCCGGCAAAATCAAGCGGGCACGCGCGGACATTGCCACCTACAGCTCGGCGCTCCGCACGTATGAACTGAACGCCGGCTTCCTGCCCTCAACCGATCAGGGGCTCAATGCCCTGGTGGAGCGGCCGTCGGCCCGCCCCGCCCCCGCGTCGTGGACGCAGGTGATGAAGAAGCTTGTCGTTGATCCTTGGGGCAACGCCTACCTCTACCGCAAGCCGGGCACCAAGGACAAGGGGGGGTACGATGTTTATTCCGCCGGTCCCGACGGGCTTCCTGACACCGCCGATGACATCGGCAACTGGGACCAATAAACCCTTCATACCTTCGCTCTTATGAATACCCAATGTCATCGCAGATGGAAGCCCACGTCCGGCTTCACTCTTATCGAAGTCTGCATCGCCATGACCATCGGCATGCTGATTCTGGGCGTGGCGGTGCTGGGCATCAGCGGCGTGCAGGAGGAGCAGAAGCTGCGAGAAACCGCCGCGCGCATCGAAGCCACCGCCCGCAACGCCTTGCTTGACGCCATCGCCCATCACCGCCCGGTGCAACTGGCGCTGGATGGCAGCATCGGCGACTCCGGCGGCCGCGTGGAAGTGCGCCGTTATGGCGAGAAATCCTTCCGCAAGGCCGACAGCGGGGAATTCTGGGAGTTCAGCCCCACCGGGGTGTGCGAGCCCATCGAGCTGCGTGTCACCGGCAGCGGCGGCGTGATCGAAATGGGCTTCGATCCGCTCACCGGCTGCGCCCGGCGCAAAACCATCACCGTCACAAGCTAGTCATTTCATGAGGTCGAAAGCCACATCGAAGCAGGCAGCGCAAGGGCGGGGGATTGATTCCCCTGCTTCGGCGCGCGGCTTTGTGTTGCTGGAGATCATCATCGCCATCGCCCTGTTCTCGTTGGTCGCCGTGGCCATGACCCGGGCCCTCGACCAGATCGCCAAAACCTCCAAGGCCGCGCAGCGGGAAGGGCAGGTCATGCGGGTGCTGGAGTCCGTGCTGGCCGAGGTGGTTCACCAGCCCGAACTCAAGCCCGGAGGCGTTCACTTTGATGTGGGAGGTGACGATGTGCAGGCTGATGCCAGCATTGCACACATCGATTTGTTCACCCGCAACAAGGCGAGGCTGGACCACATGTTTGAAATCCGGGTCACCGCCTGGATCCCCGATGGGCGCACCCATTTGATGGAGCGCCAGATGAAGACTTATGTTTACTCACCCAACAGCCAGGACAAGTGATGTCCGGCGCGTTGCGCCGGGTTTCACGCTCATCGAGGTCATCGTCGGCATGGCGCTGCTCACCATCATCATCGGTGGCGTGTACGGCGTTGCCAATGGTGCCCTGTCGGTGGGCAAGGCCATGTCTGATCGTCGGTTGCACGAGACGCGCATCATGAACTTTGTCTCGGCCTGGCGGGAGTACCTCGAGACGCTGCCACCGGAGACCCGCATCACCGTGGGCGAGAAGCCCTCGCGCAAGTTTGGCAAGGGCAGCCTGCTGTTTGAAAATGGCAGCGTGCCGTTTGCGTGGACGAGGGCCGTGAAGCTGTCCCCGGCTGTGGAGTTCAAAATGGTGCGTTCGGCGACCGTGCCGAAATCCAGCGATCTCATGGTCATCCATCTGGCCAAACCCGAGCGGGCCACCTCGCCGGATGAGTATGAACCCATCGCGAAGATGCCTCTTCTGGAAGGCCTCAGCGAGTTCTCCTGGCAGTTCTACGACCCGGAGAAAAAGAAGTGGGTCGTACTGTGGGAAGACAAGCCGCACCCGCCGCTCTTCATGAGGCTGCGCTTTGCTTTCATGGGCGATCCCAAGACCTATGAGTACGTGTTCTGGCTCAGCGGCGGCAATCAGGTGAACGACGCACTGCCTCCCGGAACACCTCCGCCCAACAGCCTGCAACCGGGCGCCACGCCACCGCCCGGTGGAGCACCGGCTGCGGGCATCGGCACTCAGCCTCAACCTGGAGGTGCGCAATGAACGTCTCCCGGTCATTCGTCATTCGTCATTCGTCATTCAACCGGAAGGGCTCCGCACTCATTGCCGTGTTCTGGATGATCGCGGTGATGGGCATGGTCATTTTCGCCACCACCAAGATGCTGGCGGCGGACACCCGCTCGGCGCGCGTGATGCGCGACCGGATGTTCGCGAAGCGCAATGCGGAGATGGGTCTCGAAGTGGGACGGCATCCGCAGATCGAGCTTTACGATCCGTTGCTCAACCACAGCGACGAGGATGGCGGCAGCTACACGGTGCAGATCACCACGGAGGAGGCCCGCTTCAACATCAACGCCCTTCTGCTTCATTCCGACGGCTCCATCCTCAAGCGCATTTTCACTTACTGGGGAGTGAAGCCCGAAGTGACCTCACACCTGGTGGATGCGCTCAAGGACTGGGTGGATGCCGATGACAACGTGTCGCTCAACGGCGCCGAAAAGCATGAGTATGAAAAGATGGGATTGAAGGGCCTGCCTTACAACCGGCCCTTCAAGGACCTGGATGAGATGCTGCTGGTGAGGGGCATGGACGGGCTTGACGCCTTCCGCCCGGACTGGCGGGAATGGTTCACCGTGTATGGCGACGGTCGCATTGATCTCAACGAAGCCCGGCCTGACTTCATTGCCGTGCTGGCGAACGTGCCGATGGAGCGGCTGACACCGCTGATCACCTATCGTAACGGCCGCGACGGGGCACCGCACACCATGGATGACCAGAAGCTTGTCAGCGCCGTGCAGGTGGCGCAGATGCTCGGGGTGTTTCAACCGCAGATCGTGCAGGAGCTTCAGCAGTGGTCCCAGTTCACAGGCCCCATCCGTCGCATTGAGAGCACAGGGGGCTTCAACACGATGCAGCGCAAGCTGGTGCTGATCACTCAGAACAATTTAACACTCTGGCGCGGGGAGGTGCCGGTCCAATGACCAAACGAAAACAAAAGCATGAGGTGCTGGTCCCCGGCGACAGCGCGTGGGAACTTTGGACGGGCTCGCTGGGCGCGGCGCTCACGCGCAGCAAGGTCTTTGAAGAGGGCCCCGGAGCCTTCACCCGCGATGGAAGCTGCCACGTTCTGGCGCTTCCCGCAGCCTCGCTTTGGGTGCTGCCGGCCTGGATGAAAGGCGGGCAGGCCCATTTGCGCGACATGGCGCTGCTGCACCTGGAGCGCCTCGGCGTGCGCACGCCGGAGCATCCCGAAAGCATGTTCGTGGACAGTCTCACGGAGCAGGATGGCAGCCACCTGGCGCGTGTGGTCGCCCTCAAGGATGTGCCCACGCCGCTGGCGGACTTTCGCGTGCTGCCCGATGAGTGCCGCCTGAGCGCCTCCTGCTTCCCGCTGCCTGGGAATTCGCTTACCGTCTGGCGCGAGCTGGGCCGCCTGGTCGTCGCGATCACCATCGGCCCCCGCCTTGCCTATTTCAGCCCGCTCTCGGCCGCGCGCCTGGATCACACCGGCCTGGCGGAACTCAATAACATCTGCCTGCAGCTTACCTTCCAGCGCGTGCTCAGTTCACTCTCGGGAATCGTCCTGTGGATTGACGACGGAGATGTGGAGAGCATCGAAAAGGCCACGGGCGTGACCGTGGTGCGCCAGGAGCGGCCCATCCCCCAGGTTGCGGCCAGCAGCAAGAGCGGATTGATGCCAGGTGATGTGATCGCCACGCGCCGGGCCGGCGAAGCCAGCACTCGCAGCCGTTTGATGGTGCTCAGCGGCGCCTTCGTGGTGTCGGCTTTGGTGGCGGCATTCATGGTGTTCATGTCCATGGCGGTGCGCGAGCGCGATGCGCTTCGCGAGCAGGTTGCGGAAATCACACCGCGCGCCGCAAAAGTGGAGAACCACAGGGCGGCCTGGCAGGAGGTGGCGACGGCTGTGGATCCCAATTCCTACCCCATGGAGCTGCTCCTGCGCTGCATGGAGCCCAAGGCCTCGAATGAGATCACGCTCACCCATTTTGAGTGCACCCGCGACACCATCGTGCTGCGCGGGCGTGCGGTCGAGATTTCCCCGGCTCTGAAGTACTCGCAGGAGCTGAAGCAAACGGAGTCCCTGGCCTTCGCGTGGGAATCTGCCACGCCCACCATTTCGCAGGCAGACAACAGCGCCACCTTTGAAATGAAAGGAACGCGGCAGCCATGAAACGCAGCGAAAAAATCCTGCTCATTTGCTTCGGCATTGTCTTTGTCATCATCGTCGGTGGCGGCTTCATGACCGTGGGATTGAAGAACTATCGTCAGGTCACCGGCGAAACAGCCCGGCTGAAGACCAAGCTCCAGCAGATGGCGACCAACATCGCGCAAGGCAAGGAGTGGCAGACCAAGTCCGACTGGGTGGACCAGTGCATCCCCAAGTACGGCAGCCACGAGGAGGCCTCCTCCAAGCTCTTCGCGACTGTGCAAAAGGAAGCCGAGGCGGCAGGACTTACGATCACCGCCAAGGAAATGATCCCCGCCTCCACCCCCAAGGATGGCGAGCCTCTGGGTTACTTCGACAAGGCCAGCGTGAAAATCAGCTTTGCTGACGCCAAGGAGCAGCAGCTCTTCGCCTGGATGCACGCCTTGCAGAAGCCCAAGGCCTTCATCGGCATCACCCGCCTCCAGCTCAGCCCCCATCCGCAGGCCAAGAGCGTGGTCTGCGAGGTGGACATCACCCAGTTCTACCGGGAAGCCGCGCCGACCAAGCTCAGCAAGGCGGACTAAACCTTGGCACGAGCCATCACTTTCTCATGAAACGCATCCACCTCATCCGCATCCTCATCGGCCTCAGCCTGATCTTCGCGATCAAGCTGCATGCACAGGTTGAAGACCCCGTGGCGCCACCCGCGATGGAAGTGGTCGCCAAGGCCCAGCCGGTGAGGCCGCTGCCTGCCGCCGAGCCTGTGGACAAGAGTTCACCGGTGGTGGTCCCGGCGTTGGATCACTACGCCCGGCTGTGGACGGAATCGCTGTTCACGACCCGCGCTCTGCCGCCCCCGGAAGCTCCTGCGGGCCCCAATTTCACGGATAATCTGTCGCTCTCCGGCACTTATGAGGAGAACGGCAAGCTGACCGCGATCCTGATCGACAAGACCACCTCGAACGTGGTGCTCGCCTACATTGGCGAGGACAACCCGGAAGGCATCCGCATCGTCAAGGTCACCCCTGGAGCCACGCCTGATCAGATGAAGCTGCAATTGCAGAAGGGCGCCTTGTTCGGCTGGGTCACCTTCAACACCGAAGGCGACGCGCCGCCAGCAGGCGGAGCGGGGGGGCTTGCGCCCAACGGCCCCTTGGGCACCCGCAACACGGTGCCCTCGCCGCCGCCAGGCCGCATGGGCAATCCCAACGTTCCCCAGCAGCGCAACGCGCAGATGATGCCGCCTCAGCAGGCTCCGCCATCCCCTGCCATCCCCCAGCCGGCGGCACCGAGTCTGCGTGGTGGCATGCCCCAGGCTCCGCCTGCCGTGCCCGGCGACATTCCGCTGCCGCCCCCGTGAGGTGGCCGGCTACAGCACCCGACGGTGCGTTTCTTCCGCCATCCACACGGCGGTCAGTGTGATGATCGACATGACGATCAAGTACACCGCCACCGGCCAGGGCCGGCCGTCGCTCCACTTGAGCAGCGAGGTCGCTATCAGGGGCGCGAGACCGCCGGCGAGGGGCGAGGCCAGTTGATAGCCCAGCGAGGCGCCGCTGTAACGCACGCGGGTGCCAAACAGCTCCGAGAAGAACGCGGCCTGCGGCCCGTACATCGCGGCGTGGCCGACCAGGCCGACAACCACCGCCGCCGCGACCACGAACGGGTTGCGCGTGTCCAGCAGCAAAAAGAACGGGAAGGCAAACAGCGCCAGGAACAAGGCGCCGCCGAGGTACACCGGACGGCGCCCAAGCTTGTCTGAAAGCATGCCAAAGAAAGGGATCGCCACCAACTGGACGGCGGAGCCGAGCAGCACCGCGTTGAGCATGGCGTTCTGGCTCAGCTTCAACTGCTGCGTGCCGTAGCTGAGCACGAGGATGGTGAAGATGTAGAAGAAGGCGTTCTCGGCGAAGCGCGCGCCCATGGCCACCAGCACGTTGCGTGGATGTTCCCGCAGCACCGCCAGGATCGGCACCTTGGGGCCCGGGTCTTCCGCTTTCGCCTGCTCGAACAGGGGGCTTTCGATGATGCGCAGGCGGATGAACATGCCGACACCCAGCAGCAGGATGCCAAGCAAAAACGGCACCCGCCAGCCCCACGCCAGAAAGCTCGCCTCCGGCATGGAGGAGACGACATGGAACACCGCATTGGCCAGCAGCAGCCCCACCGGCACTCCGGCCTGCACCCAGCTCGCCTGAAAGCCGCGTCTGCCCGTTGTTCCGTGCTCCACCGCCATCAGCACCGCACCGCCCCACTCCCCGCCCACACCAAAACCCTGGAGGAATCGCAGCAGCACCAGCAGAACGGGAGCTGCGACGCCGATCTGGCCATACGAAGGCAGCAGCCCGATGCCGAAGGTGGCGAGGCCCATAATCATGAGGGTGGTCACCAGCATGGTTTTGCGCCCCAGCTTGTCGCCATAATGGCCGAACACGATGCCTCCCAGCGGCCTGGCTACAAAACCCACCGCGTAGGTCGCAAATGCCGCCGCAGTGCCCGCCACCGGGTCGAAATTGGGAAAGAACAGCTTGTTGAACACCAGCGCCGCCGCCGTGCCATAGAGGAAAAAGTCGTACCATTCGATGGTGGTGCCAATGAAGCTGGCAAGGACGACACGGCGGATGCTGGGGGCGGGAGGGGCGTTCACCTGTTCAGTCTAGCGGAGTCCTGCATCGACGAGCAATCCCCGATTTAATGGCTGGCAGAGGTGTCTCAGCCAGCCAACCTGCGCCCTGATGTGAAGCCACTGGGACAGCCCAAACTACTTGTGCTCCCCAGCCTCGGCTGCCGCAGGCTCATGAGCTTTCTCTCTCTGCTCACGGGCTTCGTGCAACGCCTGCCGAATTTTTCCATCCGGGTCGAGCTGCTGCAGGGTTGCCTCGTCCTGCCCCGACGCCCGGCGTGCCTTGGTTTCCTCCTTGTAGGACTCTTCCGCTTTCTCAACCTGTTCCAGACTCGCCCCGACGACCTTCTTGGTTTCACCCGAAACGCGGACGACCTGCCCGATGCAGCATACCGACAGCACGAGTGAAACCAACCAGATGGGCCGACTGCCGAGCAGCACCGCGAGTGACGAGAGGACAATGCCAAACTCCGCGATCAACTGGGCTCTCTCGTAGCCTTCGGCGCCTTCAAAATGCGCGTCGATGAGCGGTTTGAAGCCATCCGCCCACTTCTGGGTCAATGCGCGCTCCCGTGAATAGTCCTCAGCAAGTCCCATGAAACGCGCCACCAGCTTCGTGTCCACCGAGTTGTCCGTGGAGGCGCCGCCAGCGGTGGACAGGGTCATTTTGGCGCGCTGCTTCTCCAACTCGAGCATCACGGAGCGGAACTTGGCGCTGGCCGTGGTGTAATCGGCGTGCGCCTGCGTCTGTTCGATCATGGTGCGCGTGAGCTCATTGCGCTCGGAGCCCACAAGGGCGGCGCAGTAAGCGATCAGTGCGGCGATGAGAGCCATGGTGACGCCAATCAACTTGCTTGTTTTGCCACCGTGTCCGGCATGCTCAGCGTGCTCGGCGTGTTCCAATTGCTCGTGTGCTCCAGACATGGGTTTGGTTCCTTTCTCGTCGCTTTTTCTGTCGAAACTGCTCTTAACAGCAGGGACGCGGGACTTGTCCAGCTCCTTTTTGGGGTTGAGATGTGGTGGGAGAGTTCTCTGCTGGCGGAGCGCCGCAGGGGCGGGCAATCCTCGAATCCGTGGAGAATCAAGATCCGGCGGGGTAGTCAATTGTTTGACAAGGATTCGGGGCGCCGTTTAAATCAGGTCCCATGTCATTGATGCAGATCATCGCCGCGCTCCTGCTGTTCGCTTTTGGCGTTGCAGTCATGGTCCGGCGCTGGCCCATGCGGTGGTGCGCCGCCCTGTTTTGTGGTGTTGCTGCTTTTTGGATGTGGAGCATCGCCTTTGCGCTGACTTCGTTTGTCAAAGGGAGTGCAGGAATGGGGCCTTTTGGCAGTGGCGACCCTCGGGCGGCAGCGAGTGCGGTAGGGGATGCGTTGATCGGTGGCGGCGGAAGCTGCCTTCTGTGCTTGCCGCTTCTGATTGGGTCGGCCATCGCTTTCTTTGTCGATCAAGAGCCCCGCTGAACCGCCGTGCGCCTCCTTCTCTCATCTGCGGTCATGCCCTCGGAAAGCACCGGTGCCAGCATGGTGCATCCATTGTCGTTGCTGGATTGTTTGAGGTGGGCAGGTGCGACAGCGGTGCCTTGCCTCACGCTTTCGATGATACTGCTGGTTTCAGGAGCGACCTTGATCGTGCTCCGTCCCCGGCTGTCGATTCGTCTGGGCTATAGTGTTCTGGCCATTGTGCCCGCCATCTTGGGTTTGGAAGGCTCGATCATCGGGGCCATGAAGGCTTTTCGCGCCCTGGGCTTGGCAGCCCGTGGTGCCGACTTCGTCCAGGCGCTGGGCGAGGTATCGACGGCATTCACCCTGGGCCTGTTTGGCTCGGCGGCGGCCATGACCCTGGCGGCGATTCTGTGGATGATGCCGCTTCGCAAAGCACCGCAACCACCACCGGTGCCGGTTTGATCGGATTGGCGGAGTCCTGGCCCCGGAATCGACCGGGAAGCGGGGGATTGAAGGTTGAGGAAGGGCATTTCACCCCATTTTGGCGGATTTTGGCATCCAGCCCTTGCGTTCGGCACGTTCCTCATGCAGTTAGAATCATTCTAGTTCTAATTCTAAACTGAGTCTCGCCATGTCTCCAACCCATCGCATGCCTGCCAAGCCCACCGGGCTGGACTGCCGCCTCGCCGTTCTGGGCACCGAGATGCGACTGACGCCGCACCGGCGCGAGGTGTTCCAGGTTTTGGCCGAATCCACGAACCACCCGACAGCCTACGATATTTTTGACCGGCTGAAGGACCGGTCGTCCGGCATCTCCCTTGCCACGATCTACAACTGCCTGGAGCATCTGACCGCCCACGGCTTGATCAAGCAGGTGCAACTGGATCGCGGGCAGTCCAGGTACTGCGCGAATCTGCACGAGCACGTGCATTTTTACTGTGACACCTGCGGCAGGGTGATTGACGCGCTGCCAGCAGCCGAGTTCGACGCCGCCAAGTTCTGGCATCTGCCCCCAGGCACCAGCGTCAGTCGGCTCGACATCTCCATCCATGGCATCTGCCCGGCCTGCACAGCGAAACCGGCCAAGACTGAAACTCCCAATCCCCAACCCTGACCTCTTCGATCCTCGTTCCCACGAAGCTCACGATTCCGTCTCCTTTCTCATGTCCCTCCAAGTCAAAAATCTCCACGCTGGCATTCCCGACCGCGAAATCCTCAAAGGCCTGACCCTCGAAGTCAACCCCGGCGAAGTCCATGCCATCATGGGTCCGAACGGCTCGGGCAAGAGCACGCTGTCCAAGGTGCTGTGCGGCCACGAAGACTACGCCGTCACTTCGGGCGAAGTGCTGCTCGACGGCCAGGACCTGCTGGCGATGGACATCGCACAGCGCAGCCGCGCTGGGCTGTTCCTTGCCTTCCAGTACCCGCATGAGATTCCCGGCGTGAGCAACGCCAACTTCATCCGCGCCGCCCTCAAGGCACGCCAGCCCGAGGGCGAGGACATCGACGCCGTGGCCTTCTACAAGCAGCTCTACGCCCGCATGGACCAGCTTGAGATGGACCGCAGCTTCACCGCCCGCAGTGTGAACGAAGGCTTCTCTGGCGGCGAAAAGAAGCGCAATGAGATCCTGCAAATGATGATGCTGGAGCCCAAATACTCCATCCTGGACGAGACCGATTCGGGCCTGGACATCGATGCGCTGAAGGTCGTGGCCCGCGGCGTCAACGCCATGCGCAGCGACACCCACGGCATCCTCGTCATCACCCACTACCAGCGCCTGCTGGACTACATCCAGCCTGACATCGTGCATGTGCTCATGGACGGCCGCATCGTCATGACCGGCGGTCGTGACCTGGCCCTGGAACTGGAAGCCAAGGGCTATGACTGGGTCCAGGAAGACGCGCGGGCGCTGGCAGCATAGTCCGAACCATCAACTTCAATTCCCCCTTATGATCGCCACCCCTGACATCACCGACATCCGCGCCGACAACGTGGGTGACTTCACTTTCCCGGAGGCGAACGTCTATGACTCCGGCTTTGGCCTGAGCGAGAAGACGATCGACTACATCTGCGATGTGAAGAGCGATCCCGAGTGGATTCGCGATTTCCGCAAGAAGGCGCTGGCCACCTTCAATTCCAAGCCCATGCCCACGCATTGGGCGACGAGGGATTTGGAGAACATCCACTTCGACCAGTTCCGCTACTACCTCTCGGGCGGCACCAAGCCGAAGAAGAGCTGGGACGATGTGCCGGAAGATGTGAAGCGCACCTTCGACCGCCTGGGCATTCCCGAGCAGGAGCGCAAGTTCCTCGCGGGTGTGGAGGCTCAGTATGACTCGGAAGCCGCGTATTCGAACATTAAGAAGGTGGTCGAAGAGCAGGGTGTGATTTTTGCCAACAGCACCGAGGCCCTGCACAAGTACCCGGAGATTTTCCGCCCCTGGTTTGGCAAGGTGATCCCCACCGGCGACAACAAGTTCAGCGCCCTCAACAGCGCCGTATTCTCCGGCGGCAGCTTCATCTACGTGCCGAAGGGTGTGAAGGTGAAGCATCCTTTGCAGGCCTATTTCCGCATCAACCGCGAACAGTTTGGCCTGTTCGAGCGCACCTTGATCATCGCCGATGATGGCGCGGAGCTCATGTACATGGAAGTCTGCAAGGCGCCGAAGTTTGACAACGCCACGCTGCATAGCGCCGTGGTGGAGCTTGTCGCCATGAAGGGCGCAAAAATTCAATACGTGACGGTGCAGAACTGGAGCAGCAATGTCTTCAATCTTGTGACCAAGCGCGGCGTGGCGCATGAGGAGGCGGAGATCCGCTGGATCGATTGCAACATTGGCAGCCGTCTCACCATGAAGTATCCCGGCGTGGTCATGAAAGGACGCAAGGCGCGCGGGGAGGTCATCAGCATTGCCCTGGCCAACACCGGGCAGCACCAGGACACCGGCGCGAAGATGATCCATGCGGCGGATGAAACCACCAGCAACGTCATCAGCAAGTCCATCTCCATCGGCGAAGGCCGCTCCACCTACCGCGGGCTGGTGCATATTCCCAAGCATCTCAAAGGCTGCAAGAACAACACCGAGTGCGATGCTCTTCTGATCAATCCCAGGAGCCGCACCGACACCTATCCTGCGATCAGTGTGCGCGGCAACCAGCACGCCACGCAGCACGAGGCCAGCGTGAGCCAGGTGAGCGCCGAGCAGATCTTCTACCTCATGCAGCGCGGTCTCAGCGAAGCTGAAGCCATGAGCTTGTCCGTCAACGGGTTCATCAACGACCTGGCCAAGGAATTTCCGATGGAATACAGCGTGGAGCTGAAACGCCTGATTGATCTGGAGATGGAAGGCAGCGTCGGCTGATGGGCTTTTGTTTGATTGTCATCTCTTGATCGATTCCTGATCGGGCGCTGCCCGCTCGAAGCCAATTTTCAGATAAACATGTCTTTTTTGTCCCCCGACAGTTCCCGCCTCGCCAGCGCCCCCTCCTGGTTCCAAACTCGTTCCAATGCTGCGTGGTCCGAATTTCAAACGCTGCCCCTGCCTGGCATCAAGGATGAGCACTGGCGTTACTCCAACGCGAAGCGTGTCGCCCTCGACACCCTGATTGCCGCCGCCCCTGCATCGGAAGCGGAGGCGCAGCGCGCCCTCGCGGGTTCGAAGGGGCTGGCCAGCTCCGCCGCAACCTTTGTCTTCGTCAATGACCGCCTGGTGTCATCGCAAGTCTCCGGCCTGCCCGCAGGCGTTGTTTGCCTGCCGTTCTCGGACGCGCTGAAATCCCAGGACGACGTGCTGGAGCACTACTTTATGAAGCGCGAGATGGAGCTGGGCTCGGCGAAATTCGCGGCACTGCATCTGGCGATGGTCCGTGCCGGTGTCGTGGTGATCGTGCCGAAGGGAGTCAAAGTCGAGGCACCCATCGAGATCTTCCACTGGGCCGCAGGTGCAAACACCGCCATCTTTCCGCACACCCTGATCGTCACGGCCGAGAATGCCGAGGTGGTGGTTGTGGATCATTATCGCTCGCTCGATGAAGTGGCGGGCTTCAGTTGCGCCGTGGCCGATCTTGTCGGCGGCACGGGCAGTCATGTGACCTATGTCGCCTGCCAGGAAATGAGTGACAAGGCGCAGGCCATGCACCTTTCCTCCACCAGTGCTGGCAAAGATTCGGTGGTGAAGAATTTTCAGCTCCAGCTCGGCGCCGATTTCAGCCGCAGCGAGAGCGTGAGCGACCTGGTGGGAGCCGGGTCACGCAGCGACATGCTCAGCGTGTCCATGCCCATGGGCGAGCAGGTCGTGGACCAGCGCACGCTGCAGAAACACAAGGCGCCCCACGCAACCAGCGATCTGCTGTACAAGAACGCGCTCTACGGCAAGACCCGCAGCATCTTCAGCGGCCTGATCATCGTGGACAAGGGCGCGCATTTTACTGATGCCTATCAGACCTGCCGCAACCTGCTCAATAGCGAAGAGGCCGAGGCCAGCTCCATGCCCGGCCTGGAAATCAATGCCGACCAGGTCAAGTGCAGCCATGGCAGCACCTGCGCCCCGGTGAGCGAGGAGGAGCTGTTTTACCTGAAGGCGCGCGGCATCCCGGACGCTGAGGCCCGCAAGCTCATTGTGCTTGGCTTTATCGAGGCGACCGTCACCCGCATTGGCAACGAGGCGGTGGAGGCGATGATCTGCGAGCGCATTGAGGAAAAATTCGCGCGACTGGGGTGAGGGCCGTGGATTTGTCTGCTCCTATTTGCTGTCTTCGATGGAGAGCACCTTGGTGGTGATGTGCTGCTCAAAGGGCATTTCCTGTCCCACCACTTCCAGTTTCAACTTTGTCACGTAGTCGCCGAAGGTCGCTGTGCGGCGCTCAAGATCATAGTAGATGCTGCCTGCCATGGCAGAGCCCTTGCCGATTTCGATGGCATTGATGGGTTTGTCGATCTTCTCGACGCTCGTGAGCTTGCCTTCGAAGGCGATCTTCGCGTGCTTGCGCCCGTCCCGGTCCTGCACGGCCTCGAACTTGCCATTGATCTCCACATGGGTGTCGCCCGCCTGCGGGAAGGTCATGGTTTCATCGGCCGTCCAGGTGTCGCCAAGACTCACGGCGAGCGGCGGCAGTCCCATTTCCAGGGACTTGCGGAACAGGTTGGCCACATTGCGGGAGTCGGCCAGGGCCGTAAGCCCGGTTAGTGCGCCGGGTGCGGAGGCGAGGCTGCCAAAGTCGCGGGTGTCGCGGTAGCGGTCCTGATCGTCGTACACGAGCACGAAGGACTTGCCAATTGCGCGCCCGAAAGCCTGCTGAAGCCTGGGGTCGGCATCCTTGGGATGGGTGGAGTCGAAGGACAGAATGCGGCCGCCAGAACTGATCTCGCCCTGCACATTCACAAATTTTACCTCAACCAGCCGGTCGGTGGTGCGGGTGTCCTTCCGAACCGTCAGCGTGGTGGTCTGAACGACCTTCATGCCCTGGGTCTGCAGGTCTCTGCCGGGTGTTTGGGAGGTGGTGTCCGTCACCGTTTCCAGTGTGTAGGTTTTGCCCGGCTCCCAGTGGATGCGCAGCATCTGGGGGTCTTCAGCCTGGGCGGAAGCGAGAGCGGTGAAAGCGATGATGGTGCTGACGAGAAGGCGGGGGCGCATGGTCTTGAAGGTGGAGGTGCGCGGCCAAATTGCAAAGACCACCGGCCCCAAATGGAGGCGCGGACCGAAAAACCGAAATAAACTTGGCACAGTAGTCGCTACCTCCGAATTGTGAGCTTGAGTGTTGCGTTTCGGGGTCGCCTTGCAAAAGGCTGTCATGAAGCGTTGCAATCTGCTAAATCACATCAACAATTCCGCAACATCATGAAAAAAATCGAAGCCATTATCAAGCCCTTCAAACTGGAAGACGTCAAGGAAGCTCTGGCCACCGTCGGAGTGGAAGGTATGACAGTCGTAGAAGTGAAAGGTTTTGGCCGCCAAAAAGGACATACGGAAATCTATCGTGGCAGTGAGTATACCGTGGACTTTCTTCCCAAGGTGAAGATCGAGGTGGTCGTCGAAGACGGCAGCGCTGATGAGGTGCTCGACGCGATTTGCAAGGCTGCCAACACCGGCAAGATTGGCGACGGCAAGGTCTTCGTGAGCGAAGTCCTGGAAGCCATCCGCATTCGCACTGGCGAGCGGGGGAACGCCGCCGTCACCGCCAGCTAGGCGTTTTGGTCCGTTGATTTCAAGAGGTCGGAGTGTTGTCTCCCGGAAGCCGGTTGCCCTGAGGTTGGGTGACCGGCTTTTGTTTTGCACTGCATGCGAGCAAAGTCGCGAGGGGGGCTCAGCGGGACGGGGGTTTGCTTTCCTCATCCTCTGCTTCATCATCATCCCCATCGTCGTCCTCGTCCTCTTCGTCGAAGAGGTCATCCTCCGTGAAGTCGTCATCATCCTCATCCTCGTCTTCGAGGTCGTCCTCCTGTTCCTCAGCTACTTCGGCGGCTTCGCTGGCGCCTGCGTCCAGGCCACGCTTTTCGATTTGTTCGAGCGCTTCACTCATGTCCTCCACGCTGTCGAGCACCTTCTTGGCGACGAACACTGGCGCCCCCTGGTGCATGGCCAGCGCAATGCTGTCGCTTGGTCGGGCGTCCAGCTCGATGAGCTTGCGGGTGTGCAATTGGTTCTCGGCAACGATGATAAGCCTGGCGTAGAAAACGCTGCCGTTGACGTCGTTGATGACGGCACGCTCCACTTTGGCACCGAAGGCCAGCAGGAGGCTCGCCATCAGGTCATGGGTGAGCGGCCGCTCCTTGGAAATGCCGCGCATGAACATGGAGATGGCCATGCCCACCGGTTCGTCCACGTAGATGACGAAAGTTTTCTGCTCGTTGCCAAGGAACACCGCGAAGCTTCCCTCGAGGGGCACCACGGCACGCACCTGCACTTCCTGGACCTTGTTGTTCATTCCTGGAACCTACTATTGAGCACAACCGGGCGCTGGCAACCACGGGGCTGGCCTTTTATGCGACGAGCGCCCGACCGAGGCCCAGCGAAAGGTAGTGCCGCGAAAGCTCCACGTATTTCATGGCCAGCCGTTGGTTTTGAGCCCGTTCTTCCGGGCTGAGCTGGCGCACCACCCTGGCCGGGGAGCCGACGACCAGGGAGCCCTCGGGCACTTTCATGCCCTTGGGAACCAGGGCACCGGCCGCCACGATGCTGCGCGGGCCGATCTCGGAACCATCGAGCAGGATGGCCCCCATGCCCACCAGCACTTCATCATGCACCCGGCAGGCATGCACCACGGCGCGATGGCCGATGGTCACACGCTCGCCAATTTCACAGGCGAAATCATCGCTCACGTGGAGGACGGAACCATCCTGCACGTTGCTTTGCGCACCCACCACGATGCGGTTGATGTCCGCCCGGATCACGGAGGTGTACCACACACTGGACTCATCCCCAAGCGTCGCCGCTCCGATCAGAACGGCATCCGGCGCGACGAATGCGGCAGGGTGAATGGTAGGCTGGAAATCGGCCAGCAGGAGCTGCGGAAGCAGTGTGGAGCGGGGGGGATTCGGGGCTGTCATGGAACTGGGAAGCTTGATTTTCGGGCGATTTTGAGTTTGACCTGCAATTGCGTTTCACTCATTAATCGCGCCAATCCGGCGAATTTGCTGGGGAAACGGGGTCTTCAGGCCCCGCCAACAACCAACAGTAACAACCAAGAAACAACGACTATGAACAAAGCGGAACTCATTGATTTGGTCCAGAAAAACCTGGGCGGCGAAACCTCCAAGCGCGCCGCCGGTGACGCTCTCGAAGCCGTGCTTGAAGCGCTTGCAAAGGGCATCAAGAAGGACCAGAGCGTGCAGCTCATCGGTTTCGGCACCTTCAAGGTCGCGAAGCGCGCCGCCCGCACCGGACGGAACCCGAAGACCGGCGCCGCGATGAAGATCAAGGCTTCCAAGACTGTGCGCTTCGTTCCTTCGTCGGCCCTGAAGGGTTCGCTGTAGTTGCGGCGGGCTCCGGCTTTCAGCCCGGTTCCCGGCCCCGTGTCCGCATTCAGGCGGGCACGGGGTCTTTTGCGTTCGGAGGGGCGGGGCAGGCTTCATGGCTTCGCCGCCCGCAGCAGCCCGGAGGCCTTGTGCAGGGTTTCCTCATGCTCCAAGGCCGGCACGGAATCCGCCACGATGCCGGCCCCCGCGTGAAAGGTGATGCTGCCCCCCTGTTGCACGGCCGTACGGATGACGATGCTGAATTCGCTTTCGCCATCGAAACCAAAATACCCGAGCGCGCCGGTGTAGATGCCGCGAGGGTGCGCCTCCAATTCGCTGATGATCTCGCGCGCCCGCCTTTTGGGGGCGCCAGTGATCGAGCCGCCGGGGAAGCAGGCACGAAAGGCCCTGGTGTGATCCACCTCAGGGCGCAGGGTGCCGGTGACGGTGGAGACGAGATGAAACACCTGGGCAAAGCTCTCCACCCGCGCCAGTTCGGGCACATGAATGCTGCCAAACTCACACACCATGCCCAGGTCGTTGCGCAGCAGGTCGGTGATCATGAGCAGTTCGGCGGATTCCTTGTGTGACCCCACGAGATCGAGGGCTGACTGCCGGTCTTTGGCCGGGCTGTCAGGAAAGCGTGGGCGGGTGCCTTTGATGGGCCGTGTCGTGATCGTGCCGCCCTCCATGTGCAAAAAGCTCTCCAGGGACGAGGAAATGATGCGGGTGCCCGCGAGATCGACATACGCGCCATACGGGGCCGGTGAAATCTCGCGCAGCCTGGCATGGAGCGCGAGTCCATCAGCGTCCTTCGGCCAGTCCGCCCGCCATGAATGGGCGAGATTGACCTGATAGATGTCCCCTGCGGCAATATAGTCCTGTGCGCGTTCGACGGAGCAGAGGAAGTCCTCGCGTGGTACTTGGGAGTGAAATTCCAGCGTCGGCGCAGGGGGCAGCTCGCAGACCGAAGGCGTGATGCATTCCGAAAGCGCTCCACATTCGGTCCACCGTTGCTGCCGATGGTGGAAGATCATCAGGTGCGGATACAGGCCGAAAACGAAGCGCCCGTCGTAGCCCACCCAGCCAAAAAGGCCGCCGGGGGTTCCATTGCCATCGTGCAGGGCCTGCGAAACCAAGGACCAGTCGCTTTCAATATGGCCCTGGAGAACCTTCACCGGCGCCGCCGTCACGAATGACCGCGCGGACTCGCCTCCACGGCCCGTGTCAAGGAACACCAAGCCCCCTCGTGGGCGCAGAGCGGAGGCCACGCTCAGGGGGGGCATGTCCAGCTCCAGCGCCCGCCAGGGATTCGCAGGAGCGGGCCGGGCGGCGAAGGTTTCGAAGCAAGTTCCGTGCAGCATTGACACTAATTGAGGGGGACCCTATCATATGCAGCCGTTGCTTCAACGTTATGGCAGACACAAAAGCCATTCTCACTTCTGACAAAAGCGCGGCCCCTGCGGCGGCGCTGTTGCTCCTTTGCGCCCTCATCGCCGTGCAGTTGATCATCGGTGCACGCGGGTTGTGGAAGGATCGTGACAAGGCGGAAGGCTCCGTCGCTGCGCAGGCGGTCGCGGCGGCACCGCCCGGACCAGTCCACCCTTCCTCACTGCCGCCCTTGGTGATCCCTCCGCTTCCCGTCTTCACCAATCCGATCCCCTCTGCCAACGTGGCACAGGTTTCACCGACCTTCGCCCCTCCCCTGCAGCCTGCCGTTGCCCGCCCGTTCGCAGGCGCGCCCCCTGTCCTGCCTGCGGGGGGGGCTGCACCTGCGGTTATGGAGGCCCCTCCATCTCAAAATGCTGCGACAGGAGCGCCATCTCCGGCGAGGACTGGCAATGCCGAAGCTGATGAACTGCTGGACGTGGCAGCCCAGTCGTTTGAACTGGGCGACGAAAACGGTGCCATTGAAGCCCTCAACCGCGCGGATCTGGTCCTGCCGAACAACCCCGTTATCATGCGCCAGAAGGCGCTTGCCCTGCAGCGCCAGGGGGTGCGGGAGCAGCAGGATCAGGCCCCGCCGATTTCGATGCAGCCCCCGGGCGGCGCTGGTGCTGCCGGCCTTTCCTCGCCAGGAGTTCGCGGGCCGTCGGTGGGCTCGGCCATGCTAAACCACTCGTTTGGGGCCAAAGCCGCCATCGGCCCTGCTCCGGCCGCCACCCCGCCCGATGTTCGCCCCACCGGTCCTTTGTCCCTCGGGCCCTGCCAGATCGTGCGCGATCCCGCCGTCATTCGCGGCGAACGCTTCTCATTGAAGGTGCCTTTGATTGCTGCTCCAGGCGAGGTCATCGACCCGAATCAAATGATTCTCGATGTGATGTTCTACGACAAGGTCAACGATCAGAGCATCGAACTGACCATGGCGGACAAGCCCCGGTCGGCCTATGACACGGCGGGTGATTTCAAGGGCGGCAGGGAAGTCATCAGCGTGCTTTACAACCTGCCCGAATTCACGCCCGCCCAGCTTTCCGAACTGGGGCGGCATGTGTTTTACGGTTACGTGGTGAAGCTCTATTACAAAAACCGGCTCGTGGGAGCAGCGGCGAACCCGCCTGATCTGAGCACGATTGCCAACTCCGGCGGCAGTTCGGGCGGCGCGGTGAACGCCCCCGCCCAGGGCGGAAGAAATTGAGCATCAAGGAACGAAGATGGTAATTTTGCTGGTTGATGGAGATGCACAGACGCGGGCCGCCCGGGCCGCACTGCTCCACGCTCACGGTCACGAATTGATGGAGGCTGCGACCGCCGAGGAGGCCGTTCGCTGGGCGCAGGAGGCCGCCGCCATCGATCTTCTGGTCACGGAGGTGATCCTCGACAATGCAATGTTTGGCTTTGATCTCAGCGATGCGATCAGGCAGCGGCTCCCCGAGATGCGCACCCTCTACACCACCCGCTACGATTTGACCGGATACGAGGCGGAGCTGGCCGGGGCGGTGCCCATGCCAGTGACCGCAGACGAACAGGAATTCCTTGCTGGAGTCGATAAAGCTGCGGCCGCGCCCCCTCCCCCCGAACCCGTGGCCGCTTCTGCGGGGGCTGTGCCGGTTCTCGCTCCCGGCACGATGCTGGGGCACTACCAGGTGATGAGCTGTCTTTACTCTGAAACCGAGGCGGAAACCTATCACGCGATCCAGTACACCGTTCAGCGCCCTGTGGCTCTGGTGCTGTTGAAGCCTCACCTGCTGGGTGATGAGAAAGCCGTGAAGGAGTTCAAGGATCGCGAGCGCGTCAAGGCCTCGATCTCCCATCCCCGCATCGCCCCTCTTTATGAGGCGGGTGAAGCTGGCGGTCTTCTCTACTACACCCGTGAGATGCCGCTGGGCCGCTCCCTGGAGCAACTGGCGGCGGCCGGCGAGCATTTCAACGAGCGTGTTCTGGTGGATGTGCTTTATCGCATCGCCGATGCCATGACCTATGCTGTCGAGCGTGGTTATGGCTATCGTCCGCTTTCCGCGCGCGATGTGTATGTGGATGCCGAAAGCCAGGCGAGCATCGTCAACGTGTTCCGGCCTGCCCCCGCCACCCCGCGTGACCAGACCGCTGATGTGGCGTCGCTGCTGGCCCTGGTGGCGCCATTCGCCACCCAGGGCAAGGCACGCGGGCTGTTGCAGGACCTCGGCGAAAAGCCGCTCGACTGGGCCAGCCTGTACACCAAGCTTGACGACATCCGCCATGACATGAGCGAGCGCAGCCTCATCCGCCGTGCCGAAGATGAGGACATCGCAGTCGCGCAGCCTGCCTCCAGCCAATGGCTTGGCTGGACCATTGCGGTCGTCGTGCTGGGCTTGGTGGCCTGGCTCGGCGGACTTACGGGCAAGGGGCTGCAAACCACGAAAACTCTTCAGAAGCTGGAGATGATCGAGATTCCCGCCGGCCCCTTCGTTTATCAAAAAAACCAGCATCCCAATCTGAATGCCTTCTGGATTGCAAAGCATCAAGTCACCATCGCCCAGTACGCCGATTTCCTGGATGCGCTGAAACGAGGAGCGCCCAAGGCTTACGATGATCCGAACCAGCCCGAAACCAAGACCTCGCATACCCCTCCCGACTGGGAGGCCTACTATGCGGCTGCCGTTGGGGATGGTTTTTTCAACAAGGAGCACATCAGTCTGAACTCGCCCGTTTGTCGTGTTGATTACTGGGATGCGGTGGCTTTCGCCAAATGGAAGCATTTCCGCCTGCCCACCGAGCAAGAATGGGAAAAGGCCGCCCGTGGCAGCCAGGGCAATCTCTACCCCTGGGGCAACGAACCCAAGCCCGGTGCAAGCGACGGCGGACAGGATGGTTACAACATGTGGACTCCTGTGGATCGCATCACTGGTGACGTCAGCCCTTTCGGAGTCATCGGCATGGCAGGCAACATTCAGGAGTGGACCTCCAGCTGGGCTCCGCATCCCGAACTGCCGGATGTCAAAGTACCCGTGCTGCGCGGCGGGCACTTTGGATTGAAAAGCAATGCTGAAATCCTGACCAGCCACCACTTTGCTTACATGCCGGAGGAGGCGACGCTCGCCAGAGGCTTTCGAACCGCCTCGGACAAGCCGCCGGAGAAACCTTAGGGCCATAGGATTCTATCCCTCACCCCCAAGGTTTGCCCGCCTCGCTCGTCTCTGTTACAGTCTCCGCCATTCATGAGCCGCAATCCTTTTCCAGAAGACGACTTCAGCTTCCTGCCCACGGTGGATGACGCTGACTCGCTGGACAGGGAAGCCCTGCGTGCGCGGGCGATGTCCCACCGGGTTGAGACGATGCAAAACAGCGAAGGCAAGCCTGCCGAACCTGTGGCCGCTGCGGTGCCTCCTGTGGCCGCAGCGGAGCCCGGTAAGGGGCCCCCACGTTTCCGGCTCAAGGTGAAACCTACGCCCAGGCCCGCTCCTGATCTGCTTTCCGGGGCGCAGGTTGATCCCCAGGAGGCGGTGATCGAGGCGCCCCCTGAAACTCCGGCGACTCTTGAACTGCCGGTCGTCGGCGAGGCATCGGTTGTTGCGGCCAGCCCACGCCCTGCGGAACCGGCTGCCGAAACGAAGGAAGCACCCAGCCCTCCTTCCCCGGCGGACAAGACAACCCGGCTGGAGGAAGTGGTGGACAAGGACCCGGCCAAGGAAGCGCTTGAGCTCCCCTCCATCATTCGACCGCCCGGTGCGGAGGAGCACGCGAAGAGTGATGAGCCGCCTCTCACGCCCAAGGAAAAGCTGCGCTACTACTGGATCATGATTGGCGGCCAGTCGCTCGCATTCAGCGTGGTTTTTCATGTGGTGGTCATCGCTGCGGCGGCCTTCATCGTGTTCAACAACGTGTCCGAGCAGCACGTCGATTTCCTGCCCGGCGGTGGCACCCAGCAGGGAGAGGCCGCCGAAAAATCACTGGCGGAAACCGTGAAAATGAGGCGCACGCCATGGGTTCGCAAGAACCCCATGCAGCGCCTGGCCAGCACCAGCGCCATCTCCGACATCAAGCTGCCGGAACCGGCGATGAACTCCATCATGCTCCCGGACGTGACCCAGAAGATGGGCATGACGGGCTTTGGCAGCGCCGGGGCCGGTGGCGGCTTTGGCAACGGCATCGGCGTGGGCGGCAAGTCAGGCGTCACGTTCCAGCCCATCATGATGTTTGGCAAGGATCTCAAGGCCAAGCGCATGGCCGTGATCCTGGATGTCTCCAGCTCCATGGCCGATTACCTTGCCGATGTGGTCAAGGAGGTGGACCGTGTGGCGAAGGGCAGCCCGGTGATCTGCTACTTCGGCTGCGGCCTCATGCGCCCCGAAGGCGGTGCCCACATCGACGACAAGGTGGACCTCTGCAAGAACCCCACGTTTGAGCGCTTCTGGCGCCTCTGGTACGGCCCGGCCCCTTTCAACGCCAAGACCGAAGACATTAAAAAGATCAAGTTTGACCCGAAGTCCCGCATCCCGTTTGATGAAGTGTATCAAGTCCTGGCCCGCCGCCCCGGCACCTACTTCGTGGACTACAACGGCATCGTCTATGCCTGGACCGCGCTGGTCAATGACCTGGTGCGAAACGCCGACGCCCTCTACTGGTTCTCTGATTTCATGGACGATGTGGACGAGAAGGAGATCAAGATCGTGCTGGAGAACCTCAAGCGCCGCAAGCAGCGCCTGTTCATCCAGCCGTCCATTCATGGCGCGTCGTTTGAGCAGGTGCGCAAAGGGCTTGTCATCCCCACCGGCGGCGACGTGGTGGAGCCGGACCCGAAGAAGTGAGGGGCCTCCGCCAGTTTCCCCGCCGCCTCCTTCATTCTGCCAAGCATGTAGTACACCGTGCGGCTGCGGATGCGCACCAGTTCGGCGCCGATGATGCGGGCCACGAAGTCGGCGGGAACCTGCAGCACTTCGTCCAGCGTGGCGCTGTTCAATCCCCGGCAGAGAAGGGTGGTCATCGCCCTGGTCAGGGTTTGCACCTCGCAGCCCAGCGACACGGCGAAATAGACCCTCCGGCCAGGCTCCAGGCGCACATGGATGCCTACTGTATCGCTGCACTCCGCGTCTTTGCGCACCTGTTCGAGGTCGAACCGCTCGCCGGGCTTGGGAGCGTGATGAGGGGCTGATTCCGCAAGGTCGATCAATCCGTCCCGGCGCTCGCCTTCGGAGAGCGATTCAAAGTGCTGGATCAGTTCCTGAAGCGGCGGCGGGTACATCAATTCAAGCTTGCACAGCATTGGGGAGACGGAAGCTAGAAAGTTTGAGGGATGGCAGGGTTGGAATTCGTTTGTTTGCTCCAATCATGAGTCTTCTCTCCCAACCCTTGGATCGTCGCAGTCTGCTGCGTGTCGCCGGAATGCAGGCCATGGCCTGGTCGCTGGGCGATCTTTGTCCTGCCGCAGATCCGGTGGCGCTGGCTCCGCTGAACCGCTATCCGCAGATGATGCAGGAGTGGCTGCTGGCGCAGGTGCGCGACGCTGAGCAGCGGGGCAACAGATGGCGTGTGGCGATGAAGACCCGGGCCGATGCCGAATCCTATGTGAACACGGTGCGCCAGGAGATTCGCGAGTGCTTCGGTCCCATGCCGGAGAAGACGCCGCTCAACGCCAGGGTCACCGGCGTTTTGGAGCGCGACACCTACAACGTCGAGAAAGTCATCTTCGAGAGCCGCCCCGGCTACCTGGTCACAGGCAATCTTTATGTGCCCAAGGGACGCAAGACCCCGATGCCGGGCGTGGTGGGCGTGTGCGGGCACTCCCTCAATGGCAAGGCCATGGAGTCTTACCAGAGCTTCGCGCAAGGTTTGGCGCGCATGGGCTATGTCGTCTTCATCATCGACCCTGTGGGGCAGGGCGAGCGCTTCCAGTTCATGGCTGACGGGCTGAAATCACGCTACGGCGGCAGCGTTGCCGAGCACATCCAGATGGGCAATGCCATGTGCCTCGTGGGCGATTTCCTCGGCTCCTGGTTCGCCTGGGATGGCATTCGCGCTCTGGACTACCTGCTTTCCCGCCCGGAGGTGGACCCTGCCCATGTGGGCGTGACCGGCAACAGCGGCGGCGGCACACAAACCACCTGGCTCGCGGCCCTGGATGATCGCTGGACCATGGCCGCGCCCGCCTGCTTCGTCACCACCTTCCGCCGCAACGCGGAGAACGAGCTGCCCTCCGACACCGAGCAGTGCCCGCCGCACATTCTGGAACTGGGCCTGGACCACTCCGATTTCATCGCCGCCATGGCTCCTCGGCCCGCCATCCTTCTCACGCAGGAGAAAGATTTCTTCGATGTGCGCGGCGGCGAGGAAGCCTTCAAGCGCTTGAAGCACCTATACACCTTGCTGGGCAAGCCCGACAACATCCAGCTCCAGACCGGTCCCGATCCGCACGGCTACACCAAGCCGAACCGCGAGGCGATGTATCGCTTCTTCAACAAGGTCACAGGCGTCTCGCAGGAGCAGACCGAGCCCGAGCTGACGATCGAGAAGGACGCCGACCTTTGGGCCACGCCCCACGGCCAGGTCAGCGAGCTGAATTCGCGCACCTTGATGAGCTTCACCCGTGACAAGGCCGCCGCGCTCGCCACGAAACGCCATCCCAAGCCCGGCCAGCTCGTGAAAGCGGCCCGTGATCTGCTGGAGATCCCCACGATCAAGGAAGCGCCGGATTACCGCATCCTGCGCAGCATGGGCTCGCGCAAGTACCCGAGCAAGGGCTACTGCGATTACGCGGTGCAGACCACTCCCCATATTGAAGCACTTGTAACCGGGCTGTACGATGAGGCTGGCTTCACCTCCCGGCCTTCGCGCGGCAGGAAGCGGGCGCTGCTGTATGTCTCGCATCGCTCCGCCGATGCCGAACTGCGCTCTGAACCCCTGCTGGCCGATCTCATCAAGGCCGAGCCGGAGGTCGCCGTTTTCGCCTGCGATGTGCGTGGCATTGGCGATTCCCAGCCGGACACTTGTGGCGCAAACACCTTCCTGCAGCCCTATGGCAGCCACTACTTCTACGCGGCCCACGGCGTCATGCTTGGCCAGCCTTTGATTGGGCAGCGCACCTTCGATGTGCTGCGCGTGATCCAGTGGCTGATCGCCACCGGCCATGAGGAGGTGCACCTCGCCGGTCGCGGCTGGGGCGCGCTGCCCGCCGCTTTCGCCGCTCTGCTCAGCCCCCAGGTGAAGCAGGTCACCCTTAAAAACGCCCTCACCAGCTATGCCGACCTGATCGCCGACGAGGACCACAAGTGGCCCTACGCGGCGTTGCTTCCCGACGTGCTGAAGCGCTTCGACCTGCCGGACGTTTACACCGCCCTGGCCGCCAAGAGCTTGAAGAACCTGGAGCCCTGGGGATCGAAGGACGGAATGAAAACTTAGGTCCTCGGAGTAGCCATGGGTTGTGAGCGAGCGCCGGGGTATCATTTGGCGCAACGCCGTCAAATGACCAATGACGAATGACCAATGTCGAATGCCTGATCGCACAGGGAAGCTTTCGGGCCATGGGTCTTGGTTCGTCATTGGACATTGGTCATTCGTCATTTCCCCTCCGCTCCCTCGCATTTTCAAAATCGTTAAAATCGTTGCTTCCCCGCCAATCCTAGGCTCCACTGCGCCCTTCCCCTTTTCCCCCCAAATCCCGCCATGATCCAGCCCACGCCCGGAGAAGTTGCCGTTCTCGATTACGGCTCCCAGTACAGCCAGCTCATCGTGCGCCGCGTGCGCGAGCTCGGCTTCATGGCCCACCTGTATCCGCCGGAGCGGCTGGGCGAATTGCAGTCGCCCGGCGCCATCATCCTCTCGGGCGGCCCACGCAGCACTTCCGATCTGGATGCGCCGGATGTGGACTACCCGAAGCTCATGGCCTTCAATGTGCCGGTGCTGGGCGTGTGCTACGGCATGCAGCTCCTTAACATCAAGCACGGCGGCACGGTGAAGCCTGGCGTCACTCGCGAGTATGGCCCCGCCAAGCTGGTGGTGGCGGCGGAGTGCGCCCTGTTCAAAGGCATTTCGCACGAGTCCCAGGTGTGGATGAGCCATAGCGACACCTGCGCCAACCTGTCGGCAGACACGCGTGTCATCGCCACCAATGAAGATGCGGTGCCCGTGGCGCTGCAATGGAGCGACCGCTGCTTCGGCATTCAGTTCCACCCGGAGGTCACGCACTCGCACGAGGGCACCTCGATCCTGCGCAACTTCCTCACCCAGACCGGCGCGCAGCTCGCGAAGTTCGACATCGTGGCTTTCAAGGACCAGATGATCAGCCGCATCCAGGCCGAGGTCGGCGGCCGCGAAGTGATCTGCGGCGTCAGCGGCGGGGTGGACAGCACCGTGCTTGCCGTGCTGCTGCAACGCGCCGGGGTCAAGGTGCGCGCCATCTACATCAACAACGGCCTCATGCGCCTCAACGAGACCGCCGAGGTCAAGGCGCAGTTCGAGGAGGTCGGCGTGCCCATCGAGATCATCGATGCCAGCGAGCGCTTCCTCACCGCCTTGAAAGGCGTCACCGATCCTGAGCAGAAGCGCCGCATCATCGGCACCATGTTCGTCGATGTCTTCTGGGGCGTGGCCGACAATGTGGAACTGCTCGCCCAGGGGACCTTGTACCCGGATGTGATCGAGAGCGCCACCAGCGGCAGCATCGCCAGCAAGATCAAGACGCACCACAATCGCGTGGACCGCATCATGGAGCTCAAGGCCGAAGGCAAGGTGCTGGAGCCGCTCGCCGAGCTGTTCAAGGACGAGGTGCGCGCCCTCGGCGCCACCCTTGGCATTCCGCACTACGCCCTGTGGCGCCATCCCTTCCCCGGCCCCGGCCTGGCTGTGCGCGTGCCCGGCGAGATCACGGAGGAGAAGCTCGCCATCACCCGCCACGCCGATGACATCTGGATCAAGGAGCTGCGTCGCAGCGGCCAGTACGAGCGTGTCTGGCAGGCCTACGCCGCCCTGCTGCCGGTCAAGACCGTGGGTGTCAAAGGCGACGAGCGCAGCTACGAAGCCGCCATCTCCCTGCGCGCCGTCGTCAGCGAAGACGCCATGACCGCCGATTGGGTCGAGCTCCCCTACGAGGTTCTGCGCGCCGCCTCCAACAAAATATTGAACAGCGTCAAAGGCATCAACCGCGTGCTGTACGACATCAGCACCAAGCCGCCGGCGAGCATCGAGTGGGAGTGAGGGGCCGCACCCCGAGGAATCGCCGGTTTACCAAAGCCAGAGAAAACCTGGGTGCCTTGCGTCGGGCGAAGCTTGGGTAAACCCGCGCCCGTCACCTCAAAACCTGTTTGCGAGCCTGGGCGAATGAGGGCATTTTCATTCCATGAGCATTGAAACGATGGAACGTGAGCTGGCTGAGTTAAAGCAGCGCATGGAGAAAGTCGAGGCCACGATCCACCCGCCTGCCAGCCAGCGGTGGCGAGCCGTGGTTGGAACCATCCAACCGAATGACTTGACCCGTCAGGCAGCGCAGCTTGGAGCTGAATGGCGCGCCGAAGAAAACAAACGGAGGTAGGACTGTGCTGGTTGTTCTCGACACCAATCACTTTCGAGAGTTGGTGGAAGACGGGGTGCTTGGGCGTCGCCTGCTTTCCCGCATTGATGAAAGCGGGGCTGATGTCTTCACCTGCATCGTCGTTGCCGAGGAGGCGATTCGCGGGCGGTTCGCCATTTTGAACCGGGAGAAACCGGGGCATGAGCAGCTAGACGCCTACTTTGAGCTGAAGCGCAGCATCGATACGCTGACACAGTTCGACATCCTCGGCTTTGATCGGGAAGCCGCCGACACTTTTGTCCGACTGCGCAAGCAACTGCCTCGCAACGGCACCATGGATCTCAAGATCGCCGCGATTTGCATCGCGCACGACGCCCTGCTGCTTTCTCGCAATCTCACCGACTTTGACCACGTACAGGGCCTGCGGGTTGAGAACTGGCTGGATTGAATGTGACCGTGCGTTCGCTCTTCGGCGGCGACTCCACCAACCCCCGCCTGCCGTTGCCCACCGGGCGCGGCTGCGCATTCATGAGCGCCCGGGAACGTTCGTATTCCAGTTCGGCCTTGGTTTCACTTTTCACTCTTGCCGCCTTTCGGCAATACTGAGAGGAAGTTGTCATGCCCCACCTTCTTTGCCGCCCCCGGCTTGAGGGCGTCGAGCAACTGGTAGTACTTCTGCATCTCATGCGGGTAGGCGGTGAAGTGCTCCACCTTGTCGGAGCCGATGATGAAGCGGGTGGGGTATTGCTTGCTCTGGCCGCTCCGCAGTGCAAACGCCACCCCGCCCCGCTTTTGAACACGGCCTAGACGAATTTCGTCACTCCTGGCATCGGCATCGGCGTGGGTTCGAACTTGTCGCCCCAGCCCAGCGTCTCCTCCGGTGCCAGGTCCAGGGTGCTCTGGGTGATTTCATCCCAGGTGATGCGCCGGCCTGTGTAGGCGGCGGTGCGGCCCAGGATCGCCACCATGGTGCTGTTCATCATCCGGTCGCCGTCGTTCACCACGGTGCCGTGGCGCACAGCCTCGAATAGCACGTCATGCTCCACCTGGTACATGTCCTTTTTGCGGCCCTTCCAGCGCCAGCGCTTCGCGCCGTCGATCAGCGGATCACCACCGCCCACCTTGCCGATGAGCAGCCTGCCTTGAGTGCCCGTGACCACGTCGGAGTTGTCGCCGAAGCAGTTCGGGATCTGCCGGCTGGCGATGTGGCACATCGCGCCGTTGGCGAACTCATAAGCGATGTGGAAGTGGTCGAAAATGTTGCCGCCCTCCGCCGGGATCTGCCGGCCGCCCACGCCCACCGCCGCCAGCGGCGGCAGGTCCTTCTGGCCCCAGCAGAGCTTGTCGATGCTGTGCACCGCCTGCTCCACCAGACCGTCGCCGCCCAGCCAGGAGAAGTTGTACCAGTTGCGGATCTGCCACTCCACATCGGCCATGCCCGCCGGCCGCGTGTCCGCTTTCGGCATCGGTTTCACCGGCCCGGTGTGATACGTGTGTGAGCTGGCCACCACCTCGCCGATGTCACCTTCCAGCAGGCGTTTGTAGCCTTCCTGGCGCGCCGCGTCATAGCGCCAGCAGTAGCCTGCCACCAGGTTCAGCTTCTTCTCCTTCGCCTTCGCCACGGCCGCCATGGCGAGGTGATAGCCCGCCGGATCCACTGCCATCGGCTTCTCGCAGAAGATGTGCTTGCCCGCCTCCACGGCGGCCGTCAGGTGCATGGGGCGAAAGCCCGGCGGCGTGGCCAGGATCACCACGTCCACGTCCGTCGCGAGCAGCTTCTTGAAGCCGTCCAGGCCGGTGAAGCGCTTCTCCGGCGTCACCGCCACCCTGTCCCCGTGAATCGCAGAAAGGTTCGCCAATGCCTTGTCGATCTGCGCATCCTGGACGTCCGCTATCGCCACCAGTTTCGAGTTCTTGTCGTAGGCGCTCAGTGCCTGGTTGGCCGCGCCTGAGCCGCGACCGCCGCAGCCGATGAGGCCGATCTTGATCGTCTCCGCCGAGTCCGCCTTTTGCTGGGCTCGCAGCGTGCCCGCGGCGGTGATGACAAACGGAGCCAGCAGGGACTGGCCTCCCGTGCGGAGGAAATGACGACGGCTGAAGGTGAAGTTTTCTGTGTTCATGCGCTGACCACATACCTTTCATTCCTCGTTTTCTTGTGTCTGTCGTTTGACAATCTTCCTAACCAGCATTCGTCTAGGCCTAATGAAGACTTCCGCCGCCCCGGTGCCACGCCGGTATTTCAAGGAGGTGCGCTTCCGTCAGATCCGCGCCCTCGTCGAGCTCGCCCGGCATGGCAGCTTCGCCTCGACGGCCGCCGCTCTTGGCCTGGCCGTCCCCTCCGTCTGGCAGCAGGTGCGGGCTCTGGAGGATGAGTATGGCGTGCAGCTTGTCGCCGTGAAGGGCACGCAGGTTGCTCTTAGCTTGGAGGGGCGCACGCTGGTCGATCTCGCGGCGCCGCTGGTGGAGAGCTTCGATTCGCTCCGGGAAATGTTCCGCGAGCGCCATCGCAGCACTCCGCGCACTCTCACCGTGGTGGCCCCCGCTCCCATGCTATCCGGTGCGCTGCGCCGGCCGGTGATCGCCTACCGCCGCCAGCATCCGGAGGTGAAGCTCACCTTGCTCGACCGCCCCTCATTCGCGGCCCGCCAGGTGCTGGAGAGCGAGGGCGCGGATGTCGCGATCATTGGCATTGCCAAAGGCGACGACCCCCTGCCGCAGTTCCAAAGCTGGCCGCTGGCGAAGTACCCTTTTCACCTCATCACCCCGAGCGACCACCCGCTTGTCACCGCCCGTCGGCTCAAGCTGGCAGACCTCGTCCGCCACCCGCTCGTGCTCAGCGGCGAGGCCTCCAGTTCCTACCGCCAGATCCACCATGTGTTTGCCGAGGCCGGCCTCGCGGATCGCATGAAAGTGACGATGACCGCCACCAACCGCGCCTTGCTGCTCAGCTATGTCAGCATCGGCTTCGGCATCTCCATCGGCACCAGCGCCGCCTCTGTGAAGCTGCCCCGGCCCGCGCCCGGCGAGCCGGAGCTCAGCCTGCGCGATGTCACCTCGCTGTTCGGCCACGAGGAGGTCTTTTTGCTTCAGCGCAAGGGCCGCTACGAGCTTCCTCACGTGAAAGCCTTCCGCGAGCTGGTGATGAAAGCGGCCGGGAGCTTGGCAGATTGATATCGATCTTATTTGGCCTTCTTCGGCAGCACGGAGAGGAAGTTGTCGTGCCCCACCTTCTTTGCCGTCTCAGGTTTGAGGGCGTCGAGCAGCAGGTAGTACTTCTGCATCTCGTGCGGGTAGTCCGCAAAGTGTCCCACCTTGTCGGAGCCGATGATGAAGCGGTTGGGGTATTCTTCGATCATGGCGACCCAGTCGGGGTCGATCTGGCCGCCTTTGGCGATGTAGTCCTCGAACACCACCCAGGCGATGTCGATCCAGAGGTTGGGGTAGGTCTTGAGCAGGCGGCGCAGCTCGGTGGTGAGGGTGGGGACGTTGATGCGGCGGCTGATGCCGGCGTGGCACCAGATGATGCGGGTGTCAGGATGGGTGCGGACGGCGTTCTCGATTTCGGGCAGGTAGATCGGCTCGCGGCGCCAGACAGAGCTGACGTCGCTGTGGACAGAAACCGGCAGGTCCTGTTCGGCAGCGAGCTTGTAGATGGGATCGAGCGAGGCTGCGTCCGCATGGGCCACATCGCCGTAGGTGAGGGCCGTGAGGTCGTCGTGGCGGGTCATGACCTCGCCGATGCCCTGCCAGAAGCCGGGATACCATTCGAGCATGCGGCGGACGTGCTCGATGGCGTTCTTGTCCTCCGAATTGATGCCGCAGATGAAGGGATGGAAACGCTTGCGCTGATCCGGCGGGAGCTTTTCCAGCTCGCGCTCCACCAGGGTGTCGGTGGCCGAGTACCAGTAGCAGCGGGAGTCGTCGTCGAGGTAGTACTGCGGCTGGATCTTCTCGGAGGGCGCCCACTCTTTGACCACGGGCATGCCGCAGACCATCGTCTCGTCAATCCCTGCCAGGTCCATCGCTGCGAGGGCGGCCTTCGCGCCGTCGGTGTGCTGAAGGAAATCCGCCAGGTGCAGATGGCAGTCGCACAGGCGGTACTTGATGGGTTCGGCAGGGGCCGGCTCCGCTGCGTGGGCGGGCAGGGACAGGACAGCGCTGACAACGGCAACAATCGTGAACAGTCGGGAGTGCATGAGGGTGATCCTTGGGCGGCACTTAACTCCCGACCTGCACCCTTGGCAACGTTCGTCTGTCAGGTGGCTCAGTGCTTTGACTTGTTGGCCTCCGCGATGAGGTCGAGCTGCCAGGAGCGGGCGTTGTCGGCCGTCACGGTAAAGTCCTTCTGGCTCTTCAAATCAAACACCCACAAGGCCGCGAGCGGGATGTGGTGATCGACGACTGCCTTCAACAGGCGCCGGCATTTGGCCGCCTCTTCCGGTGTCTCGCCTTTGGCGCCGAACTCGCCCACGAAGAGGGGCTTGTTCATCTGGTGCGACACTTCCACGGCGGTGGCGAACCGTTGATCATCGTCTTCGTAGGCGTGCAAACCGATGCCATTGATGGGATCAGGATTGGCCTTGGTCAGCATCTCGGCGAACTGTTCCGGGGTGTCGTGGGTCCACTTGTTCTCCTTTTCCTGGTGCCAGGCGCTCAAGCGCGGGAAGCTGTCGCCGGTGAAGATGAGACGGTCGGAATCGTGCCTGCGCACTTCGGTGCCGAAAGCCACGAAGGCGGAGCGCACGAGATCAAAAGTGAGCTCGTCATGCTCGCTACGCATTGTGGCCGTACCGAGCGTGGGATGCACCGGCGGACGATGTTCCTTGGCGTTCGGCAGGCTGGCGCTGAGGGAGTATTCATTGCCAAACTCCCAGGCCCAGATGGCGGGATTGTCGCGGTAACGCGTGACCACCTCGCGCACGTAGTCGCGCATCCATGCCTGGGTTTTGCTTTTCGGGTTCGCCCATTCATCCATAGGCTCGCCGACGAGATCGGGCACGCAGGAGTAGAGCCAAAACAAGGAGGGAATGAGGCCCACGCCGTGCTTTTGGGCGGCGTTCACCACGCCATCGAGCCGACGAAAGTACTCGGAGCGGTCGCTGGTGTAGAGAGTCATGTCCTTGGGCCAGAAGCCGGTGGCGCAGAAGCGCGCGAAGGGAATGCCCTTGGCCGCGAGTGTGGCGAACCCGGCATCGTAGCTGGTGTCGTCCCCCTTGTTGAGGGTGCGGAGGAAGCAGTCGAAGTAGTTGATGCCCACGCCGTGATAAGGCTGGCCGTCCTTGAGCACGGTGGCGTTCGGACCGGCGCTGAGGCCTGGTTTCTTGGCGGGTGGCGCGGGCTTCCTGGGCTTGAGCAGTTTCAACTCTGCCATGCGCGTGTGCATGGCCTTGGCACGTGCGGGCTCGTCCCGTGTGAGGTTTTGCTTTTCGCCAATGTCGCGGCCCAGGTGATAAAGCTGATCGACAGGAGCATCGGGTTTGATCTGGCCCTCATCGTCAATGTCGCTGTTGATGAAGCCCATCTTTGCATAAGGCTGGCTCCAGGGTTTGCCTTTGATTTCGGGAGCCGTGAGGCCGCCGGAGCCCTGCGCGGGGATGTAGAGCCAGTCGCCCTGGCGTAAGGCAAAGCCGGCGGTGCCCAGCAGCTCGGCCTCCTGGCGCTTCAGCGGCGCATGCCCGGGATCGGTGAAGGCGGCAAGTTCGCTCGCACCGTCGGGCGAAGCGCCCTCCGGCATCGGGATGTTTGCGGCTTCGGCGAGCGTGGCCATGATGTCCACTTGCGAGAACAGCTCCTTGCGCACGCTCCCTGCTGGAACATGTTCAGGCCAGCGGGCGATGAAGGGCACGCGATGGCCGCCTTCCCAGGCATCGGTTTTCTGTCCCAGCAGCTCGCCGTTGCAGCGATGCCCGGCGGCGAGGGCGTCCGCATGATACATGCCGCCGTTGTCGCTGGTGAACATGACCAAGGTATTGCTGGCAAAACCGTGTTTTTCCAACGAGTCGAGCACCAGGCCCGCGCAGTGGTCGAGCTGCTGGATGTAGTCGCCATAGAGCCCAGCCTCGCTCTTGCCGCGAAACTCCGGTGCCGGATCAATCGGCACATGCGGGGCGGCAAAGGCGACATAAAGAAAGAACGGTGTGTCCTTGGTCTGCTGCGCCAGGAAGGCTTCCGCCTTGTCCGCCATGATGAAGTCGATGCGGTCATCGGGACGCGCCGCCATGGCCTTCGCGCCACCGAACATCTTGCCGTGGGGACTAAACTTGGGGTCATGATCCACTCGGATCGGATCGGCCGGATCAAGGCCGACGACACGATGATCTTCCACAAAGACCAGCGGCGGCTCATTGTGCGTTCGCGGCGTGCCGAAGAACGAATCGAACCCGATTTCCAGCGGTCCCGGTTTCAATTCCCCGTTCCAATCCGGCTCTGGCGCATCACGGCCGAAGCCGTTGTGCCACTTGCCCAGCGCCGCCGTGTGATAGCCGCCGGACTTCAACAGCGACGGTAGTGTGACCTGGCCCTCATGGTAGTAGAGCGTGTAATCGGGCTTTCGTTTCGCATGCCAGAAGTAGGTGCCGCAGAGAATCCCGTAGCGCGAGGGATTGCAAACCCCGCAGATGGAATGGGCATCCATGAAATGCAGCCCTTCGCCCGCGAGCTTGTCGATGCGCGGGGTCTTGATTTTCGTCGCCCCATAGCAGCCGAGATCGCGGTAGCCGAGATCATCGGCCACGATGAGGACGATGTTGGGCTTCGTTGCCGGGGCACCGGCGGCTTGCAGCGCCACCAGTGGAGAGAAGAACAAAACGGCAAGAAGGAGCAGGTCAGGCTGTAGGGCGGCGTTCATCGTGCGGGTGCTGATAAAATCGAAGTGCGGAGAACGAAACGCCTGGGTGACAGCATTTCGATCCAATGCTGGCAGCCCGCTGCGCTACTGGGCGCTGGACTGGAAGATCGCATCCTCGCCGCGCACATGGGCGAGCACTTCGCCGGCGAGGTAGAGAGAGCCGGTGATGAGAACGCGGTCCTTGCCTTTCTGGGCGGCGACCAGGGCCGCCGGGGGCGTTTGGTGGACGTGTGTCTCCACGGCCTTGCCGAAGGCGGAGGCCTGCACCTCGCGGAGCTGCTCCGGAGGTGCTGCGCGCGGGGACTGGAAGCCGGTGAAATGCCAGCTCGCGGCGATGGGTTGCATGGCGCGGATGATGGCGCGGATGTCCTTCGAAGCGGTGGCGCCGAAAATGATCGAGGCCTTTTCGCCTGGGTAGCGATGCAGCCAGGTGCGCACCAGCGTCTCGGCGGAGTCGATGTTGTGGGCGCCGTCGAGGATCATGCGCTCATTCTTGTCGAGCCGCTGGAAGCGTGCGGGCCAGTGGACGTTTTTGAGCCCGTGACGCAGCACCGGCTCCGGCAGCTTGACGCCGATCACCTTGAGAGCCGCCACCGCCAGGGCGGCGTTCCAAAGCTGGTGCTGGCCGGCGAGCCCCAGCTCGTAGCCACGCACCGGCGTGGTCACAATCGTCAGCGGCGCGCCGCGCTCACGGGCGACACGGGAAATAACCTCCATGACCTCCGGCACCTGCTTCAGGGTGATGACCGGCACGCCGGGCTTGATGATGCCCGCCTTCTCGGCCGCGATCAGGCCCAGCGTATTGCCCAGCACCTGCTGGTGGTCCAGGCTGATGGAGGTGATGACGGTGACGGCGGGCAGGATTGCGTTGGTGGCGTCGAGGCGGCCGCCCATGCCGGTTTCCAGCACCACCCAGTCGTTCTGGCGCATGGCGAACCATTCCAGAGCGAGGGCGAAGGTGAGTTCAAAGAAGGTGGGATGCGGGTCCCAGTCCTTGACCTGTTCGCGCAGCCGTGCCAGCCCCTGGGTCGTTTCCTCCCGGTTGATCATTCGCTCCTGGTCGCGGATGCGCTCGCGAAACTGGATCAGGTGAGGCGAGGTGAACAGCCCGGCGCCGATGCCCGCCGCATTGAGCAGGCTGTGGGCGAAGGCGCAGACACTGCCCTTGCCATTGGTGCCGGCCACGTGGATGAACTTCTGCCCCGGCGCCGGCAGATGCATCTCGTGCAGCAGCCGCTGAGTGTTGTCGAGCCCCAGCTTCACCCCGAACAACTGGGTGCTGTAAAGCCAGTCCAGTTGCATCTTCTCGTTGGATTCAGCGGACATTCAGGGCAGGGGAGTTGGGGAGTGCAATTCGTAGCTGAGGATGGAGAGAGCGCAAACGGCGGCTGTCTCGCTGCGCAGCACCAAGGGGCCCAGGGACCAGGGGCTCCAGCCCCCGTTTGCCAGGAGCTGATGCTCGCGCTCGGAGAAATCCCCTTCAGGCCCGATCAGCACGGCAAACCCCGCCGTGCCGGGTGTTGCCACTGCAGGCGGCAGGAGGTCCCGCAAGGACTTCGCGTGGGGCTGAAGCGACGCCACCAGCCGGACGGAGGCACTGGCGGCATGATCGAGGGCGGCTTCCAGGGGGCCAGGCATCAAAATCTCCGGCAGCCAGGCCTGGCCGCACTGCTTGCAGGCCTCCAGCACCACTCGCTGCCACTTCTGGTGCTTTTTCGCCGCCTCGCGCGGGTCCAGCCGGACGATGGTGCGCTCGGTGACCACGGGGATGATGCGCTGCGCGCCGAGTTCGACCGCCTTTTCGATGATCCATTCGAAGGTGTCGCCCTTGGTCACGGCCTGCAGCAGGGTCAAAGGCCGGGATGGGGCGGGGGTGAGGTGCTGGCCCAGCAGGGTCAGAAGCACTTCGGTTTTGCCCAGCACTTCGATGCGCGCCTCCGCCTTGCGTCCGGCGCCGTCGAAGACCACCACAATGTCCCCGGCCTTGTGCCGGGTCACCTGCGCGCAGTGCCGGGCCTCGTCACCCGCCAGACGCAGCCCCGCCGCATCCCAGGCATGGGCGGGCAGGTAAAAGTGGGCATGCGTCATTGGGGAGGCGAAGAACCACCAGGACAGGGCATTCTTCAAGGTCGCAACCGGCAGTTGTTTCATTTCGTTTGCAACTCCACCGCAGGCCCTGTTAAACAACGCACCCCATGAAACTTAGCACCTGGAACGTCAACGGCATTCGTTCAGCGATGGACAAAGGGTTGCGGGACTATTTGCTCACCGGCGATGCGGATGTCATCTGCCTGCAGGAAACCAAGGCGCAGGCCGGGCAGGTGGATCTTGCCTGGCTCACTGGCTACCAGGCGATCTGGAACAGTGCCGAAAAGAAAGGCTACTCCGGCACGCTCGTCCTCTCCCGCCTGCCCGTTCTTGGGCATTCCCTGGGCCTTGGTTTGCAGGAGCATGACACTGAGGGCCGGGTCGTCACCGTCGAATATCCGGATTTCCACCTGGTCAACGTGTACACCCCAAACTCGCAGGCCGAACTGGCGCGCCTGCCCTACCGGCTGAAGTGGGACGAGGCCTTCCTGCGCCACGTCAAGAACCTGGAAAAGACCAAGCCTGTGCTCGTTTGCGGGGACCTGAACTGCGCTCACAAGGAGATCGACCTCGCCAATCCCAAGTCCAATCGCAAAAACCCAGGGTTTAGCGACGAGGAGCGCGCCAGCTTCGACAACTACATTTCCAACGACATTGTTGACGTGTTTCGCGAGTTTGATCCCAGCCCAGGCCGTTACACCTGGTGGACGATGCGCACCGGCGGATCGGCGCGGGAGAAAAACATCGGCTGGCGGCTCGACTACTGGCTGGCGTCCCGTTCCCTGCTGCCCATCCTGAAGAACTGCACCATCCGGACTGACATTTACGGCGCCGATCACTGCCCGGTGGAAATCTGCGTGCGGCCCTCTTGAACGGAGAGCGGACGGAATCTGTCTTCACACTTTACTCACGCCGCGAATCCTGATAATCACAGCATTTCCGCTGCCGCTAATTCCCCGACTCACTCCCTTCAGACCTCTATGAAACACTGCTGCCACCGCCTGGCTCTGGCCTTCTTGTCCGCGCTGCTCGTCCTTCCCTCCGCTCTGCGTGCCGATGTCGTGATCATGAAGGACGGGAAGAAATACCTCGACGCCAAGGTCATTTCTGAGACGCCGGACACTGTCACCTTCGAATACGTGGTGGTGGCCAAAATCCGGGACACCCGCACCGAGCCGAGGTCCGCCATCGATCAGATCATCAAGCAGAAGCCGGAAGAGACCGAAATCGCTCTGTTGCGCAAACTGATGCCCACCGCCGACCTGCTCACGGCCGACAGGTATGAGTCCCTGATTCAGGACCAGGTGCGGCCCTTTGTGACCAAGTACACCGGGACGCCGCAAGCCACCGAGGCCGAAGGCATCATCAAGACTCTCCAGGAGGAGAAGGAGAAGGTTGTCGGCGGCGCGCTCAAGGTAGAGGGCAAGTGGCTCACGCCGGAGGAGGTCAAGCTCGAAGGGCACTCGATTGATGCCTATCGCGAGCGCAGGGACATGAAGGAGCTGGCGGCCGAGGGCAAGCTGCGCGAGGCGCTGTTGCAATGGCAGAAGCTTTCCAACGTCAACGACGGCTACACCGACACGCTTCAGTTCGTCAAGGCCATCCCGGAGGTGCTCGACATTCTGGCCGGTTACAAGAAGCAGCTCGATCGCATGATTTTTGAGCAGCCGCAGATTCAGAAGCGCCGTGATGACAGCCTCGCCAAGATGCTGCCCACCGATCCGCTGCTTGCCCGCACCAAGCGCGCCATTGAGACCGAATTGCTGGCGTTCAAGACCCAGACGGACGTGGAAAAGAAAATGAAGCCGCCGACGCGCTGGTTCAGCATTTACAAGTATGATCTGAAGTCCCTCCAGGCGGCGTCGAAGATTGTCATCGATGAGACGGCCAGGCTGAGAGCTCTGGACATCGCCAAGCTCACCACCCAGAACGAAGCGCTTGAGGCCGCCACGCATTACCTGGCCGGTGGTGATGTGGAGTCCACCGAAGCCGCGATCCTGCGCGCCAATGCCGTTGTCGGCATGACCGCGTATTCCAACAAGGCCATTCAATCTTTGCGCAACCGCCTTGTGACTTTGAAGGCCGAGCTGAACAAGAAGCTCAAGGCCCAAAAGGCCTACGGCTCGGGGAATGTCAATGCCATCACCACCGGCAGCGGTTCCACCACCGACAGCCGTGTGGCCGAAGCCCTGGCGGCGACCGAGAAGGCCAAGGGAGACAAGAAGGACGCGAAAGAAGCGAAGGATGCCGAAAAACTTCCGAGCGCCGAAGCCGAGGGCCCCGATGGCGCCCTTGACAAGAAGGCGGACAAGGAAAGCACCCCGTCCACCCGCCACAAGGACAAGGAAAAGAAGAAGGCGCGCACCCCGCACACGGAAGCGGCTGCACCTCCTCCCGCCCCTGAAGAAGGCGGCATGCAGAACTACCTGCTCATGGGAGGCGGCGGCCTGCTTGCCGTCCTGCTGACCGTCATGTTCCTGCAAAAGCGCAAGCAGAACGCCTGAGAAAGGCGGTTGCACTCCCCTGATTTGCTTCAAGAGGCGGCTGTCACCGGCCGCCTCTTTTTTGTCGGTGCGCGGCCTCCGGGCTCAATCCCCGTTTGCCCACGACCAACCTCTGCGGTTAATATGCTTCATGAGCCAAGCCCGCACCGCCTCCTGCCACCGCAAAACTGCGGAGACCGACATCCGCATGGAACTGACCGTGGATGGCGCCGGCCGCAGCAGCATCAAGACCGGCGTGGCGTTTCTCGACCACATGCTGACGCTGTTCACCAAGCACGGCCTGTTCGATCTGACCCTTGAAGCAAAAGGCGACATCGAGGTGGACTTTCATCACACGGTGGAAGACGTGGGCATCGTGCTCGGCCAGTGCTTTCGCGAGGCGCTGGGCAAGAAGGAAGGCATCCGCCGTTATGGCTGGTGCCTCCTGCCGATGGACGAAACCCTGGCGCAGCTCGCCATTGATCTCAGCGGCCGCCCCTTGCTCGTTTACACGGTGCCTGAGCGGGTGGACTGCATCGGCATCGGCTTCCACTTCCAGCTTGTGGAGGAGTTCATGCGCGGCTTCTCAACGGCCGCACTGGCCAATCTGCACATCGAAATCCAGCGTGGCAAGGACGCCCATCACATGGCCGAGGCCATCTTCAAGGGCCTGGCCAAAGTCATGGATCAGGCCACCCAGCTCGACCCGCGCATCAGCGGCGTGCTCAGCACCAAGGACATGCTGTAGTTGATCATGAAACTAGGAGTCCTCGATTACGGCGCAGGCAACCTGCGCAGCGTCCTCAACGCTTTTTCCACCATCGGCCATCCCGCGAAACTCGTCGCCGGTCCGGCGGATTTTGTCGGCGTCGACCTGCTTGTCTTTCCCGGGCAGGGAGCCTTCGGCGACAGTGTCCGGATCCTCCGGCAAAACCAGCTCTGGGAGCCTCTCAAAGCATGGCTGGCCGATGAGCGCCCCTACCTTGGCATCTGCCTCGGCTACCAGCTTCTCTTTGCCAGCAGCGAGGAGAGCCCCGGCGTGGAAGGCCTCCGCGTCGCCCCAGGGCGCGTGCGCAAGTTTGCCGGTGATTCCGGTCTCAAGATCCCGCACATGGGCTGGAATCAGGCCCAATGGCAGCCCCGTGCCGCAGCGCTGCACAAGGACCTGCCGGACCCCAGTTACGTGTACTTCGTTCACTCCTATTACCCGGAGGTCGAAGATCCGGGCCTCGTGGCCTGCTCCACTCACTACGGCACGGACTTCGCCTCCGGCATCATCAAGCCGAACCTGGTGGCCGTGCAGTTCCATCCTGAGAAGAGCCAGGCCACCGGATTGGGCTTGCTGCGAAACTCACTGGCCCTGCTGGGTCAGTAGCCGCAGGCAAACTCAATGCTCGTCCTGTTCGTGGGCTTCCACGAACCAGAGGTTGGTGTCCGCCCCGCGCGAGATCTCGGTGAAAATGTCAGCGGTGTCGGCGTCGCCAAGCTCGGTCGCCTGGTCGATGGCCGTGCGGACAAGCTCGCCATAGAAGGCGATTGCGTGGGCCAGCTCGCCGACGTGCTTGGCACCGCTGGTGATGTCCAGGGGGTACTCGGGCAGGCTGGAGGTCTTTGCCGCCACGCGGACGGTGCCTTCGGCGATGCCTCCTAATTGGACGATGCGTTCGGCGATGAGGTCCACGTACTCGCCGGTTTCGGTGTACACCTTGTCGAAGAGCTGGTGCAAGGCCATGAAGTGGGGGCCTTTGACGTTCCAGTGGGCCTGCTTGGCCTGCATCATCAGGTCAATGGAATCGGCCAGCCGCTCTTGCAGCAGCGTTGCCACCTGGATGCGGGTTTTTTCCGGCAGGCTGTTGCGGGTATGCAGCGTGCTCGTCTTTTCAGGCTTGGATTTGGCAGTCTTGTTCTTCATGGAAGGATGGATAGCTGATGGTCCAGTGCTCTCGCGATGGGGTCTTCACCCCAGATCTGATCAGGGCTCGGCCAGTTCCGCGCATGTGGCGTTGAAGAACTTGGCGGACTCGGCGATCTCAGGCGCGGAGTTGTCCCAATTGTACTCATACTCCACGCAGATCGCGCCCTGGAAGTGCTGCCGCTTGAGCTCCGTCAGCATGCCTTTGACGTTGCTGATGCCGGTGCCCCAGGGCACGTCATGAGCCTTCGGGCTCATTTCGTTCAGATCCTTGAAATGCAGGGTGATCACCCGGCCTTCCAGCTTGCGCAGGCAGTCCACCGGATCGAGGCCGGAGCGCACCCAGTGGCCCACATCGGCGCAGGCGCCGAGCAGGGGGCTGCGGTCCTTGACGGCGGCCAGCACGGTGTCCGGGTTCCAATAGAAGTTTTTGGGGCCGGGGTGATTGTGGATGGCCACCTTGATGTTGTATTCCTTGGCCAGCTTCTCGACCACGTCCATCACCGGGCCCAGCTCCTCCATCTTGCCATGGGTCTCGGGCTCGGCGACCAGCACTTGAATGCCCAGCTTTTTGGCGCCCTCAAAGATTTTGCGGCTCTCGGCTTCATCAATGGAGGGCTTGACCACGCCCATGTTCACAAAAGGCCACTCGATGCCCTTCTCCTTCATGCGCGCCTGGATCGCCGCCGCATCGGCGTCGGCGATGCCGACGGTCGATGATTTCTTGATCTTGCCTTCCTCCAGCAGGTTCACACTGCCGGAGATGCTCATGTTCTTGATCCCCATCGCAGCGGTCTTGTCGATGGCGTCGAAGATGGAGAACTTCTGGAAGGTGTAGGAATGGATGGCCAGTTTCCACCCCAGTTTCTCGGCGGGCGTTTGTTCCTGTGCCACGGCCCATGAGGCAACCGCCAGCGTGATAATCAGACAGAGAGAAGCTTTCA
>CAINXC010000084.1 GCA_903854655.1 uncultured Verrucomicrobiota bacterium
AGCCCTTGGGTAGCCGTGGGTGATGCGAGCCTCGGCGAGTAAACCCACGGTGGAAATGGCCGCCCATTCTACCGCGAAGCGGTAGCCCCATCACTTGTTTTGGAGCCACGCGAGCTGATGGGGCAACCACTCCGTGGTTGGTTCGCCAAACTTGTTGTCCGGGGGGTTCGCTCGTGAGACTCGCCATCACCCCCGGCTACCCACGGGATTCCCTTCGGGAAGGGCTGCAAGGCCATCTGCCAAATCCCGAGCGGGCCCGTTTTCAGCTTCCCATAGCGGGAGCCGCCCGTCGAGAACGCCGAATCAGAAAGCAGGCCGCTCGTGCCCCACGCCCCTTGTTCCAAAAAAAGCGGCGCGAGCGAGGCTCCGATTCCTTTCAGGCGGCGAGGCGATCCACGCGTTGTCTATTTCCCTTTGGCCGAAGCGGTCACTTGATCCTGCACACGACGATTCATGAACGGATAGCTGGCGATGATTTCAGTGATGAGCGTCTGCATGCGGTAGCCGTCCTTGGCGAGGGTTTCCATCACGTGATCCACGACGATCTGGTCATAGCCTTCGAGCTGGCGGCACAGGGCGTAGGCCAGGAGTTTCTCCGCCAGGTTGCGGGAAAGGTCGGTGGTGCGTGCGGCGATGATGGCTTTCAGTTCTTTGGGGGAGGCAAAGTGCTTGCCGCCCGGAAGCTCCCCTGCGGCGTCGATCGCTCCTCCCGTGTCGTCCCGATCGCGCCAGCGGCCGATGGCATCGAAGTTCTCCAGGCCAAAGCCGATGGGGTCGAGAATCTTGTGGCAATTGGCGCACACGGCGTTGGTGCGGTGCAGTTCCGTGCGCTGACGCAAGGTGAGGTTTGCGACCGTCTTCTTGTCCTGTTTTTCCAGGGCGGGGACGTTCGGCGGAGGCGGCGGCACATGTTCCCCCAGCACCTGCTCCAGCACCCACACGCCGCGCTTCACGGCGCTGGTGCGGTTGGGGAAGGAGGTGGTGGCCAAGACGCCCGGCATTCCCAGGATGCCGCCGCGATTGGCATCGGTGAGATGCACCTTGCGCATCTCCGGCCCCTTGACGGTTTTTTCCAGGCCATAGAGGGTGGCGAGGGTGCCGTTGAGGAAGGTGTAATCGCTGGTCACGAAACTGACGACGGGGCGGTTCTCGCGCACGATGCTGTCAAAGAACAGGCGCGCCTCGTCATACATGGCCGCGCGCATCTCGCTCGTCATTTGCGGGAATTTGGCGGTGTCGAAGGTCTTGCTTTCCAGGCTGCCAAGCCCGAGCCACTGCGCGCCGAACCCATCGAACAGCGCCCGGGAGCGAGGGTCCTCCAGCAGGCGCTTCACCTGCGCCTTCAGCGTGGCCGGCTCGTGAAGCTTGCCGGCATCCGCCAGGGCTGACAGCTCAGCATCGGGCATGGTGGCCCACAGCAGGTAGGACAGGCGGGACGCGAGCTGGTAGTCATCCAGCGGAACAATCGCCTTGCCTGCTTCAGCCTCCCCTGCCGGGGTGATGAAGAGGAACTGGGGGGAAACCAGCACCGCCTTGAGCATCAGGCGCAGGGCGGCCGGGTGGGCGAGCTTGTTCTGGCGGGCCAGATCGTACACGCCCAGCAGCACCTCCACCTCCGCCTCCGAGGGAGGCCGGCGATACGCCTTGCGGGCCAGCGAGCGGGCGACCTCTCGTGCCGCCGCACGGGCATCCGTGCCGGGCGCCGGTGGCTTGCCAAACAGCCGCTTCTGCACCTCGGTGGGAGGCGCATCCTTGGGGGCCAGGGCGCGGTCCAGCGCCTCATTGGCGATCCCCAGGTACTGCTCCAACTGCAGGGGGGAAAGCGTGTTCAGATACCCCGCGCCGAAGACTTCGTCCGGCAGCTCATGGGCGACCGCTGGATCGACGCCCAGGAGATCGTGCAGGGTGTTGCCATACTCCGCCTTGGTCAGGCGACGGATCACAAAGGGACCCGGGTCCTTGGGGCTGAGAAACTTGACCTTGGCAATCCAGTCCAGGAACGCCTGGCGCTCCTCATCCGTCGGCTGCTTGTCCTCGTCGTCCGGCGGCATGTCATGGGCCTGCACGTTGGCCAGCGCCTGCATCCAGCGTTTCGCCGAAGCAGCGTCACCAGGGTTCTTGAGCGCGGGCTGGAGATTGACTCCCCCCTTGCTCTTCTTGTTGCCGTGACACTGCACGCAGTAGGTCGTCACGAACGGGGTGACACGATCATGGAAGGCCTTTCTCGCATCGGCCTGAAGCACAGTGAAGTTCTCGTCGCCTGCAGGCTCCGCTTTGCAAGGCATGGCCAGCGATAACGCAAAGCCAAAAAGGATCGTGGCAAGCGCGCCGCTGCGAAAAGGTCCGTGGGTTGTCATTCTTGTCTTCAGACGAAGAGAACGGAGGATCCTCGGTTGCTCTATCTGAATCGAACCGCGCCGCATTGATGAAGCTTACCAACGGCGGGCCTGTGGATTGGCGGTTTCACGGGCTCGCCTTGGGCGGCTTGGCCGCAGCGGCGGCGTTCTGGCATTCAGCGATGGCGATGCCGGACTCGCCCGCCACGGAATAGAGCAAATAGACGCGCCCGTTCTCGACGAAGACGGCGGGGTCGCGCAGCGCATTCTCCGGCCCGTTCACCGCGCCAGCCGAAGACTTCTTCAACGGCCGCCGGGCGCCCTCCCATTCGGTTTCGGGGCGCAGGACTTCTTCCGGCTCCGAGGTCGTCCATGTATTCCAGTCGCCGCCCAGTTCGAGGCTGCAACGGAAGATGCGTTCGGGCGCGTCGCCGATGTTCGAGTAATAAATCCACAGGCGACTGCCCTCCTGCTGCAGGGCCACGTGGCGGACGCCGGGCGTGTTGTATTCCCCTCCCCGCAGCTCGCTGCCAGGAAAAGGGTTGGGTCCCTGTTCGAAATCTGACCGCCCGTCGCGGGACCGGTGGAGCAGCCCGCCTTTGGCCATGCCATACCACCAGCCGCCCCAGCGGAAGACGCGCCAGTAGAAAATGCCGAGCACCGTGTTCGATGCCGTGAATTGAAGGCCGTCTTTGGAGACCGCCAGAAAGGTCTTCTGGACACCGCCAACCCTGGCCGGACCATGAAAATAGAGGCGAATTTCCTGGCGCTCGTCGTCCACCACGGCATCTGGCGAGGCGATGTGGCCCTGGCAGCCCCGCGCTTCCTCCAGCTTGAGCGCGCCGGGTTCGTAAATCTTCCACGGTCCCTCCAACTCGTCCGCGTAGGCGAGCCGGATGTACCTGCCGTTGTGGTGGGCGAAATAGAGATAGTATTTGCCGAGCGGATGCGGGAGCCAGGCGGGCGCGCGAATCAACGACGGCCCATTAATGTTCCCGCCGTCCTGGCCCGGCAGCATTTCCGGCCGGATGATGGGATTGTTCGGAAGGCGCACCACCTTAATGCTTTCCTTGGGGGCCGCTTCTTCCACAGCAGCGCTCTCCGCAGCCAGCAGCCCCAGCAGCATGGCGTTGACGAATGGGAAAGAGATTCTCATCAGGATGGAGCCAGGAACAGAGGGCCGGGGAGAGCAACGTGTTTCACTCCGATGATTAGGCAACTTCTCTTTCCTGGCCTCTGCCATTGCCGCGATGGAATGCAATGCCTAGGTTAATATTTGACTACAGTTTCGTTCCGCCCACCTTGGTCCAGGGGGTGAAGGCGCCCATGGCATGCTGCAGGATCTTGCGCTTCCAGATCTTGTTGCCGCAGAAGGCGAACAGCGTGTCCTTGTCCCTGCCGCCCAGGCAGACACCGGTGACGCGGCTGCGGTCGGGCACGGGGAGAACCACCTGCGTAGGGCCGTCATCGGCGCTGATTTGCACGCCGCTCCTGGTGGCGATGAACTGGCGGCCTTCGAGAGAGTAGCACAGGGATTCCGGGCCTGCGTCGTCGTCCCAATCGGCGACGTGCAGATGGAAGAATCGCTCTCCATTGCGGAGCTGGCCGGACTCATGGTCGATTTGGTAGCTGTAAACCCACTTGGAGTGGCCGTCAGCAACGGAGAGCAGCCATTGGTCGGGGCGACAGGCCAGGCCGGTGGCGAATTTGAAGCCCGTGGCGAGAAGTTCCTCCTTGCCGTCCTTAACCCGCCAGACCGAGCCGGGCTTCTCACCGAGAACAATTTCCATGC
>CAINXC010000085.1 GCA_903854655.1 uncultured Verrucomicrobiota bacterium
TGAAGCTCCACTGGTCCATCAACGGGCTCGCGTCGAAATCGGCGAAGCTCCAGGTCGCGAGCTTCGTCCGGATGTCGTCATAAGTGAACCAGTGGTCGCGCTTCGGGGCGGCCTCCGTGCCGTACACCTCCGCCAGCCAGCGTGAATACGCCGTCGGATCATCGGTCACACACCACATCGCCGGATGGACGAAGTGCCCCCAGGACGCTTCGTCGTCGAGTGCGTAGGCGCCCCGGTTCGGCGAGCCCTTCACCTGGCGGATGCGGTGCCGCATCAGCTCTTCCAGCTTTGCCCGTGTGTCGGCGTTCAGTGGCACCGGTCGTAGTCCTGCTGCGTGCAGCTCGCCGAGGTGCGGCTTCACCTTGTCGCCATCCCACAGGTGCAGCATCCCCTTCCCCGCCGCATGATCGAGATAGAAACGCAGGCCGTGCTGGTTGATCCACTCCAGGCGTCCGGTCCTCGAGCCCTCGGCATCTATATCTGCACCATTCACGAACGCTCCGTTGTAGCCGTTCGCCAGGCTCCAGCGACCCGAGTCCTCGTTGTAGCCAATGTTCCACTGGTAGGTCCAGGGCATGAACGTCCAGCTCGGAAACGCCCGCAGCGCCCAGGCCTTGTCCTGCTTCACCGCGCGGAAGTCCTCCGAATGGCGCACATACTCCTCATACGGATCGGCGGCCGAAACCGGCCTTGCGACGCAAAGCAGGAGGAAAACAGTGAGTCGATGCATGAGGAATGGGCGGGAGGCGCGGATCGAAACTACGCTCGGAAAGGCCTCCTTCTTTGGCACCAAACTACTTGTCAGGCAGTCAAGGCGTCAACCCCAACTGGCCAAAGCCCTTTCGGCCGGTCACGCCCTAACAATCATCTTTGCAAAACCGAGAGCTTGACAACCAAAGCAACAATTGTGGTATTTCACATGTCTTGGGTATCAAGATCCCCCGATAAGATAGGTTTTTGCTCTTCTTATTTTGTGATTTACCATATCCTCCAAGATGATCATGTCAGAAATAATGACTTGATGCTTTTGAGTCGTCTGTGCCTCTCCAGTCAGCCTGGAATAAGCAACGGATGGGCATTGACAGGTTTATAACCCCGCCGGTATAGCTATTGCTGTAATCCTTTTCTGCCATGAAAACCTCTGCGTTCTCCTCCTTCCTGCTCGCGGCTGTCGTGCTGCCTTCCTGCTCCCTGCCTCACCCACCGCCAACTTCGGCAAAAGCCGGGGCGGCGACACCTGGGGTGGCAGTGAACCCACCGCTGTATGAATGGCATGGTGCCGACGTGCCGGGACCAGCGCATGTGACCATCGACCTGAGCGAACAGAAGGCGCACATCTTCAAGGGCGGCCAGCAGGTCGGCTGGACCTATGTGGCGACTGGCGTGGACGGTCGCAATACACCCACCGGCCATTTCAACATCATGGAGAAGATCGCGGACAAGCGCTCGAACCTCTGGGGCATCATGGTGGATGGCAGCGGCGACACGGTGAACGGAAACGCTCACAACGGCGTGTCCAATGTGCCGCATGGCGGCCATTTTGTGGGCGCACCCATGCCCCACTGGATGCGGCTCACGGGCTATGGCATCGGCATGCACGGCGGCCCCATTCCCCATCCAGGTTTGCCTGCCTCCCACGGATGCATCCGCCTGCCTTACGACATGGCGAACTACCTCTATGAGTCGCTGCCGGAAGGAACGCCGGTGACGATTGTGAATTGAGCAGGCCTTTAGGGGAAGACTAGGCACCGAGGGTCCAACAAACGCGCCCCCTCTTCGCGGCATTGAAAAATGAAAAGTGGAGAATGAAAAATTCAAAATGGGATGCCGTGACGGCTCTGTTCCACCCCTTTTGCATTGTCCATTTTTCACTTCTCATTTTTCATTGAGCGGGAATTCTCGACTCCTTTCGCCCTCGGCCTCTAGCCTGCGGCGAGGCGTATCGCCTCCAGCGTGCGGGCGCTGCGCAGGCTTTCTTCGGCACTGATCCAGGGCAGGGCATCCCTGCGTACTGCGGCGGCAAACGCATCCGCTTCGAGGGCGTGAAGGCCTTTCGCGGCGGGCTTCACATGGGTTTCGATGCCTCCCTCGTGCTCCCATTCGAACTCGTCGCCATGCAGCCAGGGATCGGTGAAGCTGAGATTGCCTCGCGTGCCGCAGATTTTGAAGGAGCGGTCGCCGCCAATCTCCATGCCAAAGGTGACGACCCCCGCCGCCCCGCCATGGTAATGAAGCAGGGCCGCACCGCTGCCGTCCACCTCCGGTTTGGAGTGGTTTAGAGAGGCGTGCACCCGGATGGGTTCGGCATCCATGAAGGCGTTCATGAACTGCACAGGGTAGCAGCCCACATCGAACAGGGCGCCGCCGCCCATGCCGGCATCCCAGCGCGGATCGTGTGGCTGGAGGGTGTGCTCAAACGAGAAGGCACCCCGCATTGTCTTCACCTCGCCGATGGCGCCTTCGCGCACCAGCCGCAGGGCTTCCTCCACCGCCGGCTGGCAGCGGTACATGAAGGCCTCGACCAGCAGCAGGCCATGCTTTTTCGCGGCGGTGAACATCTGCTCCGCCTCGGACGGCTGCAGAGCGAGGGGCTTTTCGCACAGCACATGCTTGCCTGCGGCCAGGGCGCGCAGGGTCCACTCCAGGTGCAGGCCGTTCGGCAGGCCGATGTAAACCGCCTCCACCTCCGGATCAGCCAGCGCCGCAGCGTAGGTGCCCATGCGTGCCTCCTCCGCCCAGGATGGAACCCGGTCAGGGGTGCGCGTGCCCACCGCGACCAATCGCCCGTCCTGCGTGGCGGGAAGCTGTGTGCCAAATCGTTCCGCGATGCGGCCTGTACCGAGAATGCTCCAATTCATAGTCTGTAGGGATGAGCGATGATGGATGATGGACAGCCCGATGGCCAATGTTCATCGCCACCAATTTCATCCATCATCCATCATCCATCATCGTTCATCGTTCATCGTTCATCGCCCCCCCGCTCACTTCGCCACCATCCAGATGGCGGCGATGAAGGTGAGGACGAAGAGGGTCCATTCAAAGGGCTTCTGCGGGATGCGCTTGATGATCTGCCACCCCAACAGGATGCCGGCGACCACGGCGGGCAGCAGGATCAGATTGGTGGCCAGCGAGCGGCTGTTGATCAGGCCCATGTTGCTGCTGAAGGGCACCTTGAACAGGTTCACGAACAGGAAGTAGCGGCTGAAAACGCCCAGCAGCTCCTTCTTTTCCAGGCGCTGCGAGAGCAGGTACACGGTCATCACCGGTCCGGCGGCGTTGGCCAGCATCGTCACCACCCCGGCGGTGAAGCCCATGGTCCAGGCGAAGCCCTTGTGCTCGGTGAGGGCGATGAAGGTGTTTTTCTGCGCATCCAGCAGCAGCTTGAACAGCAGCAGGCCCACGATCAGCCAGCCGATGATCAGGCGCGCGGCGTGGTTGTCGATCCGGTCGAGCAGCAGCCAGCCCGCCACCACGCCCAGCATGGCGGGCCAGGCGATGCGCCAGACCGCGCGCCAGCTTCCGCCGTGCCGGTTGATGTAGTAGCCCATCAGGTCGGCCGCAATGAGCAGCGGCAGCACCAGGCCCACGCTCTCCTTCGCCCCGAAGGCCTGGGCCATCAGCACCACGGTCAGCGTGGCGGTGCCCGCCAGCCCGGATTTCGACAGGCCGATGCACAGCGCCCCCAGGAAGGCCAGCAGCAGCGTGCCGGCATCGCCGCGAAGCAGGGAATGCTCCCCGAGCCAGAGAGTCCAGGTGGAATCGAACATGCGGTGCCAAGAAGCCGCGTGTTGCGCCCATGGCAAGGCCTCTTCGCAGTCACAAAACGACCCGAAACCCGCTGCAAAGCAATAAGGCTCACATATCCCCTCGTAACCGCTTGATTTCGTAGTCACCCACCGGAAAGTCGGCACTCAACATTTCAAGCGATGAAGTTCGCGATCTTCGGTGACATCCATGGCAACCTCGAAGGCCTTCAGGCCGTGCTCCGTCATGCCCAGGACCAGGGCTGCGGCAATTACGTCTGCCTGGGGGACATCGTCGGCTACGGGGCCAACCCGGTCGAATGCCTCGAAACCGTCCGCGCCATGGGCTGCCCGGTGGTGCGCGGCAACCACGACGAAGGCGCGGCCAACGAGTCCATGCTCGAGGACCTCAACCCCCTCGCCCAGTGCGCCCTGCTGTGGACCCGCGAGCAGCTCACCCGCGAGCAGCGCCAGTGGCTGGCCGATCTGAAGCTGGTGCGCCAGGTGCGCGATTTCACCATCGTGCACGCCACCCTCGACTCCCCCGGCGCCTGGGCTTACGTCACCAACCGTTTCGATGCGATGGCGAGCTTCAGCTACCAGTTCACCCAGCTCTGCTTCTACGGCCACACCCACGCCCCGCGCATCTTTGAGAAGGAGGACGCCGTGCGCGGCGCCCGCAGCCTGGAGACGCCGCTGCAAAAAGGCGTGAAGTACTTCGTCAACGTCGGCAGCGTGGGCCAGCCCCGCGATGGCGACTGGCGCGCCTCCTATGCCATCTACGATGCGGACAAGCAGCACGTGGCGATCCATCGCATCGACTACGACATCGAGACCGCGCAGCGCAAGATCATCGACGCCGGCCTCCCCCCCCTGCTGGCCGAACGGCTCGCCTTGGGGCGCTAATTCATCATGTCCCTGCCTCCCCTCCAAGACTTCCAGTCCGCACTGATCGTTAAACCCAGCTCTCTGGGGGATATCGTGCACACCCTGCCCGCCGTCCACGCCATCAAGAGCGCCCACCCGCACCTGCACCTGCGCTGGATCGCCAAGCCCGAGTGGCTGCCCATCCTCGAAGGCGTGACGGAAGTGAACGAAGCCATCCCCTTTCCGCAGGCCGAATTTCGCGGCGTGGGCGGCCTGGCCCGTGCCGCACTCTGGGCCGCCGAGTGGAACAAGCGCGAGCGCCCCCTGCCCGAGATCGTGCTCGATTTTCAAGGCCTGCTGCGCAGCGGCCTCATCAGCATGAGCAGCGGCTCCCGGCCCGTCGTCGGCCTGTCCGATGCGCGCGAGGGCGCCGGCCGTTTTTACGATCACGTCGTCCATGTCGATGCCCACGCCCACGCCGTGGACCGCTACCTGGAGATCCCCCGCGCCTTCGGCATCGAAGTCGGTCCGCAGGATGTGGTCTTTCCGCTCGCCCAAGGCCAGGCCGTCCAGGCCCCCCCGCGCTTCGTCCTCATCCACCCCTGGTCACGCGGCCAAGGCAAGAGCCTTGGCCCGCGCGAGCTCCAGGTGCTGTGCGACTGCCTCACCACCGTGCCCGTTGTCGTCGTCGGCCGCACCTCCACCAGCCCCGGCCTGCGCGGCCAGCACGTGACCGACCTCAGCAACCAGACCTCCCTTCCCGAGCTGCTCTGGCTCATGCGCCACGCCGCCCTGATCGTGAGCGTGGACAGCGGCCCCATGCACATCGCCGCCGCCGTGAACGACGCCACCCTGGGCCTCCACACCTGGAGCGACCCGCGCAAGGTCGGCCCCTACAATCCGAACGCCTTCGTCTGGAAAGCCGGCCGCATCGCCCGCCGCGACGACTTCACCCCCGAAGAATGCCACACCACCGCCCCCGTCGGCGAAGGCGACGCGCGGCGGATCGCCGATTTCGTGCTGCAGAAGCTGGCGTGAGGGGCGGGGATTGCTCAAGACCCCGATTATGTGATACTGCATGAGGAATCTCACCCGACTATGGGGCGCAAATTTGGCAATAGAGTCGGAGGAGCCTATTTGCTCTTCATCCGTAGGGCTCGGCGTTGGTCAGGGGCGTCATCGCGAGCCAGTTGGAGGTGAAGATAGAAAAGAGCCGTTTTCTTATCACGTTGCCGCTCTCATATATAGAAAACCGGCATTTTCTATGCACCTGCCTCTCCCCAGGTGGCACGCGAGGCGGGAGAGCAACGAGAGAGGGAGCAGCGGCATCCAGCGAGAGGCGATGAGGTTCTGTTCTCGAGGTTGTGATGGACGTGGACGCAGGCTTGCGGCCTGCGATGACGGCGCTGTGGGACACATCGCCCTACCCGGCGTGGGGCGGAAATAGAGGAGCGCGGGGGAAGCGCTCAGCGGTCAATCCCAAGGGTTGACCAGGGGGAGGCCGAGGTCGGCGAAATCGGCTTGGTTACGAGTGACGAGGGTGAGGCCGTGCACCTGGGCGGTGGCGGCGATGAGGGCATCGTGGGCGGGAAGGGTGCGGCGGGAGCCCAGTTCGGCGGCGGCTTCGGCCACGGCTTGATCGACGGGGAGCAGGTGGTCGCGGAAGCGGGGCAACAGACGCCCGGTGTACCAGACCTCCAACCGGGCGGCGAAGGCGGGATCGCGCCGCTGCACCTGGCGCAGGCCCTGGCGGATTTCGAGCAGGGTGATGACGCTGAGGTAGGCGGGGATGGTGGCGACGCCTGCCTGCCAGGCGATGACAGCAGGATCGGCAGCGGTGCCTTTGCGCAGCTCCGAGACGACGACAGTATCCAGCAGCAAACCGCCGCTCATGGGAAGGCGACAGGGCGCTGGGGTTGGGAGCGGCGATCTGGCAGCGGCAGGTCGCCCTCGGCCAGGGTTTCATCGCCCAGCGCCTGAAGCAGGCTGGGGTGAACGGGAGCGGCAGGCCGCAAATGGCTGGCAACGAGGTCAGCGATCCAGGCCGAAAGCGATTTGGATTCATCCACGGCGCGATGACGGGCTTCGCGGCAGAGATCATCGGGCAGTTTCAGGGTGACATTCATGACTCTAGTGCTGCACGGTGGCACGATTGCACGGGAAATCAAGAAAGTCCAAAGAACGGAGCAACGGCAGCCAGCGGGACGCCAACGCTCCCAGAGGGGATATCAATGAAGGCTCGCGGCCTGCGATGACGGTGCCTGGGGCTTGCGCTCCGTAGCCTTGGCGAAGGAGGCGACCAGGCGCCCTAGCCGAGGCGCGGATTTCACTCCTCCCGGTTGCGCATGGAATCGGCGACTTGGGCGAAGAAGAGGGCGATGGTGGGGGCCTCGGTTTCGGGGATGCCGGTTTCGCGCATGGCCTGGCCCATGAGCTCAAGCCAGCGGTCGCGCTCGGGGAGGCCGATGGAGAAGGGAAAATGCCGGGCGCGCAGGCGGGGGTGGCCGCGCTCCTCGATGTAGGTCATGGGGCCGCCGAAGCGATAGACGATGAAATCGGCGAGGCGCTTCTCAGATCCGGCCCAGTCGTCAGGCGGGTACATCCTGCCGATGAGGTCATCCTCGCGCACGCGGCGGTAGAAGGCGGCGACGAGGTTGCGGATGGCGGGCTCGCCAAGGGCGGTGTGAAGCTGGGAAATAGGGTCCACTGAAGTTGGATGAGAGATGATGGATAACGAATGACAGTCGCGAACGAAGAACCAAGAACGAAGAACCTAGAGTCTCTTGTTTTTGAGCCACTCCTTGACCAGCTCGCGGAAGGCTTTGACGGCGGGATCGTCGCCCTGGGCGGCCCATACCATGACGAGGGGGATGTGGTGCAGGGGCTTCAAGGGCACGAGCTTGACGGGGCTGGCATCGGGAGCGACCCCCTCGGGGACAATGCCGATGCCGTCGCCAGCCTCGACGTACTGAAGGACGGTGCCGATGAGGCTGGGGGTGTGGACGATGTGCGGGGTGAATTCGGCCTCCTTGCAGGCGGCCAGAATGGTGTCGTGCGAGCCGGCTCCCTCGCGGCGGGCGAGCAGCACGACGGGCTCACCAGCGAGCTTGCGCCAGGGCAGCGAGGGCAGCTTTGCCCAGGGATGCACGAGGGGCACGGCGGCGCACAGGCGCTCCTTGCACAGCAGCAGGGTGGAAAGGCCGAGCGCCTCGTGGGCGAGCACGGGGCGGGTGAGGCCGACTGAGAGGCGGCCTTGTGAAACCATTTCCCACACCCGCTCAGGCGTGCGCTCTTCAAGAATGACGGTGACCCGCGGGTACTGCTCGCGGTACTCCTTGAGCAGCGGGCCAAGGAGGTGGCGTGTGGGCGGGCCGATGTAACCGAGGCGCAGTTCCCCTTCCTCGCCGCTGGCGGTGCGGCGCACGCGGCGCAGGGCGTCCTCCAACCGCTCCAGCAGCACCCCGGTCTCGTGCAGCAGCACGGCCCCGGCGGGCGTAAGGCGGGTGGTGCGGTGATGGCGGTCGATGAGGGTGACACCGACATCGCGCTCCAGTTCCTGCACAGCGCGGCTGAGGGCAGGCTGGGCCACGCGCAGCCGGCGCGCGGCCTTGGAGAAGCTCAGCTCCTCGGCGACGGCTTGGAAGTAACGAAGGTGGCGCAGGTCCATGGCATGGCACTGGTAGCGCGTTTGGGAGGCAACGGCGAGCAGCTTTGCACGCCTGAAGGCCCATGACCTATCGGTCCCATAGGACCTATTCGACCTGTCAGTAATCACCCCAGGCTACTTCAGCGCGCCGGTCTGGTAATCGAGGATGGAGCGGCGGATGAGGTACTCATAGCGGGCGTTGGTTTCGTTGATCTGGGCGTCGGTCAGGCTGAGCTGGGCCTGCCCAAGCTCGACCATGGAGGTGGTGCCGACTTGGTAGAGGGCGGCGGCGAGGTCCTCACTCTTCTGCGCCTGCTCCAGCAGCTTGGCGGTGATGCTGATGCGTTCGCTGGCGTTGATGACGTTGAGCCAGGCGATGCGCACATCGCGCACCACGCTGGTTTCCTGGTCCTGCAGATCGGCCACCACGGCCTGGGCGCGCAGCTCGGCCTCCTTGCGCAGGGCGGTGTTGAGGCCGCCGGTGAAGATGGGCCAGTTCAGCACGATGCCGCCGGCGGCATAACTGCTGTTGGTGAGGGCCTTCTCGTGATAAGGCAGGGCGCCGGCGGTGCCTTGCAGGCTCAGTGTGGGGCGGTTGAGATCGGCCTGGGCCCGGGCGAATTTCATGGCGGCCTCCTTCTCCAGCCGCGCGCTGCGCAAGTCCGGCCGGTCCCGCAGGGCGATGCCAATGAGCTGCGACACGCCGACTGCAAGCTTGTCCGGAGCGGGGTGCTGGGTGAGCCGGTAGCTGGTGGTCCTGCGGTCGTCCAGCAGGGCCGCCAGCGTGGCGAAAGAGGAGGCCAGGTCGTTCTCGGACTTGGAGAGCAGCAGCACCGCCTCCTGGTAGTTCACCTCGGCAAAGCTCGCGTCCAGGTTGGATTTGAGCTGGTTCTTGGCGAGGGTCACGATCTGGTCGCGCAGGAGCTGACGGGTCTTCACGGTCTGCTGCGCCACATCCACCAGGGCCTGGGCCTGCAAGGCGCCCATGTAGGCGCCGTCCACCTGGAGCAGGATCTGCTCGCGCGTGGCCTGGATGTTTTGCTCAGCGGCACGCGCCTTGAACTTCGCGCTCTGCTCCAGGTTGCTGCTGCGCCCGAAATCAGTGATCATCTGTGAGACAATCAGCGATGCGGAGGCGCGATCATAGACGGAGGAAACCGGCAGGCCTGTGGACACCACACGGGTGTTGCGCTGGGATGCCGTGACCGCACCCGCATTGCCGGAGAGCGTGGGCAGAAAGGCCGAATGCGCCTGATCAACCACTTGTTTGGAAGCAAGCGCCGTCAGTTCGGAGACGGTGATCTTGGGGTGCTTTTGCAGGGCGATCTCGTGCGCCTGCTTCAAGCTCAAAGGGCGCAGCCCTTCCTCCGCCCTGAGAGCCGGGAGGGCGATGATCAATGACAGGAGGACAAAGGGGACGGGAGATCTCATGTAATGCAGACTCAGGCTCCGGAGGTTTCTTCCAACAATCGCGCCCGCTTCTCCTGGCGCTCGTACACGAGCAGATAAACAGCGGGCACGATGAGCATGGTGAGCAGCGCGGAGACCGCAAGGCCGCCGATGATGGCGCGGGCGAGGGGCGCATAGGCTTCACTGCCTGCGCCCAGCGCCATCGCCATGGGCATGAGGCCGATGAGGGTGGCCAGCGTGGTCATTAGGATGGGGCGCATGCGCACGCGGCAGCCGTTGGCCAGGGCCTCGCGCACCGACATCCCGTCCGCCCGCAACTGGCGCACGAATTCGACGATGAGGATGCTGTCGGAGGTGACCACGCCCACCATCATCACCACGCCCATGAGCGACATGATGTTCAGCGTGGTGCCAGTGATCCAGAGCGTGAGCATCACGCCCATGACCCCGCCGGGCACGGCGAGCAGGATGATGAGGGGATCAACGAAGGACTTGAACTGGGCCACAAGGATCAAATACACCAGGACGACGGACAGGATCAAGCCAAAGCCGAAGCTGGTGAAGGCGCTGTTCATGCCTTGGACGCTGCCGCGCACGGTGACGATGGTGTTTTGCGGGAGCTTGAGCTTGGCAATGAGCTTGTTCACCTCCGCTGACACACGACCAAGGTCTTCGCCCGCAGTGGAGACAAAGACGTCCATCACGGGGCGGAGCTGGTAGTGGTCCACCTCAGTGGGCGAGGTTTCATGCACAAGGGTGCCCACAGAGTCGAGCCGCGTTGGATTGGCTCGGTCCTTGCCGCGGAGGGGAATGGCATTGAGATCGGCCATGTCTTTGATCTGATCCTCCTTGTACTGGACGGTGAGCAAGTAATCATTCTGTGATTTGGGATCGGACCAGAAGCTCGGAGCAATCATGCCGTTTGACGTTAGAGCGGTAATGACGTTCTCCATGACTTCTTTTTGGGTCAAAGAAAGCTGCGCGGCGCGCTCGCGGTCCACTTTCAGTCGCAGTGCGGGGTAGTCCACCTCCTGGGGCACGAGCACATCGCTCACCCCCTTGATCTGGCGAATCTCGCGGGCGAGGCTGTTAGCCATGGCGTTGGCACCGCGGAGATCTCTGCTGCTGATCTGGACGTCGAGCGGGGCGGGCAGGCCCAAATTGACCACCGCATCGACCAGGCCGCCGGACTGGAAGTAGGCGACCACCTGAGGCATGTCCTTGCGCAGGCGGCGACGCACGCGGTCCATGTACTCATAGCTGCCAACGTGATGGCCTTCCTTCAATCCCACCTGGACGAAAGCGTTGTGCTGGCCGGTGTTGCTGTTGTAGATGGCGGTGAAATCCGGGGTTGTGCCGATATTGGAGACGACGATGTCGAGATCCTGTGGCTCCACTTCCTGGCGGATAATGTCCTCGACCTGGGCGACAATGGGCTCGGTGGATTCCAGCCGGGTGCCCGTGGCGGCCTTGACATTGATGAGGAACTGCCCCGGGTCCGTGCGCGGGAAGTAGGACACGCCGATGAAGGGCACCGCGCCGAAGCTCAGCAGGAAGGCGCCGCCGATGCCAATCACCGTGGCGACGGGGCGCATCAGGGACTTGCCCAAGACGGCGCTGTAGCGGTCCAGGCCGGCGTTGAACTGCCGGTTGAACCAGGCGTTGAAGCGACCGCCGAAAGACTTGGGTTCCGCCTCGCCGCCATGCCCGTCATCATGGGAGTGGCCCTTGATGAAGTGGGCGCAAAACAAGGGCACCACGGACA
>CAINXC010000086.1 GCA_903854655.1 uncultured Verrucomicrobiota bacterium
GCAGTGCACCGCCATGAGCACCAGCATGGTGGTGAAATCGGTGGTGCGCGCCAACCCCAGCATTGCCAGACCGCCAATCAGGTGGCTTCCGGCCATGAATTTCTCAGCTGCAAAGTTGCGGTCGGCAAACTGGTTGCTGAAGAACATCCCGGCGATGGCGGAGATCGGGAACATGCTCAGAATCCAGCTCTGCTGGACCGGGGTGAAGTTCAGACCGCTTTCGCCCAGGTAGCCAAAGACCATTTCGAACCAGGCGCCCCAGACGGCAAATTCCAGGACCATCATCACAAACAACTTCTTCGCAGCGGGAGAATTCATAGCGGGCGGGAGGTTAGGGAGGCGGGTGGAAGTTGGCAAGCCGGGAAACTGATTTCACGGGCTGTCTGGCTCAACCGCTGATTCAGGAGACGTCGCCACCACGCGGCTGCGGCCTTGCTCCGCCTCCACGGCCAGGCGCAGCTTTTCGCGCGCTTTGTAGGCGCCGGGTATGGCGGTCAGCACCACCAGCGGCATTTTTTCGTCGGATGAGGTCACGGTAATGTTGCCAAGCCCGAACACTCGCAGGAGAAAGGGTTGCTCCAGGGTGGTTTCCTTCACTCGGTAGAGCTCCAGCTCCTCCTGCTTGCGGCGCAGCAGTCCGGTCGTGCGGCGCAATCGCTTGCTGGTGAGTTCAAAGACGGTGGACTTCGTGAGCCGCCAACGAAGGTAGATGCCTGCCATGGGGATCAACAGGGCCGAGATGAGCCTGGGGCTCGACAGCATCGTGCTCGCAGTAAAGATGATCGCGGCGACCAGCAGCCAGACAACGTAAGCGCGAAAATGCCACCATTGCGAGGTTGAGCCTTTCCAGAGTGTCGATTCCTCAGTCATGATGAAAAGGGCGCGCGTTTACTCCACCACGTCCACATCAGCGCTACGCCCCCAGCGGCCTTCGAGCGTGTGAACGAGATGGGGGGTGTACAATTCCGGTTCCAGCAGGAAGGAATCGTGGCCTTTGCTTGAATGCACCGTGATGTGCATGTTGGAAACCTCCGCCCGCTCCAGATGCAGTGTCAGCTCCGCCTGTTCCTCGGGGTAGAAGCAGAAGTCGCTGTCGATGCTGAACACCAGGTAGTGGTGACCGGCGGCGCGGGACTTGGCGAAGAGCGCCTCGTAGTCGAGCACGCGCGCATCGCGCAGCGGATCGAATTTCAGCCACATGTCGGCGATGCGCAGGTAGGTGTTCGCATCGAAGCGCTTCACAAATTTCTTCCCCTGGTGCAGCATGTAGCTCTCCACGTTGTGCTGCACCTGGTACCAGCCGAGCTGGTCGGTGCGCTGGATGACGTCGCGACGGGCGCGGTTTTCGATGGCGTCAAGATGCACAAAGGTCTTGTGGCTGATCATTCGTGCCAGCGCCAGGCCCACGGTGGGAGCCTCGCCGTCATAATAATCGCCGCCACGGAAGTGCGGATCGTTCTCGATGGCGAGCACCTGTTCGAAGAGGGTGAGGCGGCTCAGCACCGTGGTGCGCGGACCCGAGGCGATGGGCATCACGATCTTCACCCGGTCTGGCAGCAGGGTGGCGAAGTTGATGGCGATGAGACCGCCCACAGAGGCACCGACGACAGCCAGCAGCTTCCGAATGCCGAGATGATCCAGCAGTGCCGCCTGTGAGCGAACCACATCACTGGTGCGGACGCAGGGGAAGAGGCTGCCATAGGGCCTGCCTGTGGCCGGGTCGATGGAGGAGGGGCCCGACGAACCATAGCAGCCTCCGAGGTAGTTGGCGCAAATGACGAAGTATCGGGTGGTGTCCAGTGCCTTGCCTGGCCCCACATACAGGTCCCACCAGCCCGCCTGACAGTCCTCCGACCAGCGGGAGCCAATGCCCTCCACGGCTTTGGTGACACCGGCCGCATGCTGGCTGCCCGACAAGGCATGGAACACCAGGATCGCGTTGCCCGCCTTCGCATTCAACGTGCCGTACGTCTCGTACGCCAGCACGGCGTGATCGAGCGA
>CAINXC010000087.1 GCA_903854655.1 uncultured Verrucomicrobiota bacterium
CAGTACATTGCGGATTACTTTCGCTCCGCGAGCATCCTGTTCATGGACATCGTGGGCTTCACCGACTGGTGCCGGCGGCTGGAAGCACGGCAGATGATCGAGCAATTGAACACCCTTTTTGAGCATTTCGACAGGGAAATCGCAACCTTGGGCCTGGAAAAAATCAAAAGCATGGGCGATGCCTACCTCGTCGCTGCAGGCCTCCCCAACCCCAGGCCCGACCACGCGCAGGCGCTTGCCCGGCTCGCTTTGTCAATCCAGCGGCGAATGATCGAAATCAACCACTCCCGGATGCAGCCGTGGAGCATTCGCACCGGGATTGCAACGGGCCCGGTCATTGCCGGAATCATCGGCCGTACCCGTTTCATTTATGATGTGTGGGGCGACACTGTCAACAATGCCTCACGCCTGGAGAGCGCCGCACCCCACAATCAGATCCTCGTCAGTGAGGCCACCAAACATGTCCTTGGCCCGGCGTTTCGTTGTGACCTGTTCGGCGAACTGGAACTCAAGGGCTTCGGCAACCAGCGCGTTTGGGAGCTGAAGGGGCACGAGCCCTGAACTGGCTCGACGGCGCTGGCGCAACCTCACCCCACCCCACCCACCTCAGCCTGCCCCACCGGCATCGCGACCCGATCCCCAACCGTCTTTGCCATCAATTTCTGTCCCAAGGGCGAGCCAGGCGTGATGACCAGCACCTCGTGGCCTTTGTGTTGAATCTCCGTGCCTCCGGCGTTGGGGCCGATGAAATAATGGCTTTCGCCATCATCGCCCTTCAATGTCACCAATGCTCCGAGGCCGATGGCATCACCAGTTTCAAAGCGGCGGAGGCTCAAGGTTTCAAAGGCGTGCAGGGCCTCCTGCAGCTCCCCCACGCGCTGGGCCTGGCCGCGGGCGAGGTAGGAGGCCTCCAGGCTGCGCGTGTCGTACTTGTTTTCGGCCTTGCTGTCGGGGTCCGTGGCGGCGGCGGAGGCGGACCTGGCGGCGCTGAGGCAGGTGTCGAGCTCAGTGCTCAGGCTGGCGATGATTTGGCTGATGATGGCTTGTTTGTTCACGGTGGAGCTTCATGGGATGGTTCTGCGGGTGGTTGCGCGGCCATGAAAGACGGGCGACAGACGGCATTGTTACCATGAAGCTGCTTTTCATCTGCTCGCGCAACCGGTTCCGCAGCCTCACGGCGGAACGCATCTTTACCGGCCTGCCCGGATACGAGGTGCGCTCCGCAGGCACGCAGCCAGGTGCGCGCATCGTGGTGACGGAAGGGATGCTGGGCTGGGCCGATCTGGTGCTGGTGATGGAGAAGCGGCACCTGGAGAAATTGCGCCTGAACTTCCCGGAAATGATGCAGGTCAAAGAAGTCGTCACGCTGGGCATCCCCGATGACTACCCATGCATGGACCCGGACCTCATTGAGGAGCTGCGGGCGCGTGTTTCCTGCCATATCAGGCTGCCTGACGAGCCGCCCCCGGCCACCGCCCCTTGAGGAAAATGGCGAAAGCCTGGACGGACTGATTGACTGCCAGCCGGAATTTCATCAAGATCATCGCATGGCGGTCGTACAGGGGCTTGCCGGGCGCTGTGCATGATTGTTGATGAATCCCCAGGTTTGAGGACTCGCTTGCTGGCTGTCTATTTTGATTTTTCTCCCATGTTTTTCTCCCACCCTACTTTTCAGTGCGTGCGCCGGATGTTGCCGGTTTTCCTGATAGCGGCCCTCACCTGCGGCCTGGCCAAGGGCCAGGACGGGAACGATCTGGAGCCGAAGAACGTGGATGTGCAACTGGTGCGCGGGAAGGCCACGTTCAGGCTGTACCCATCCCAGCTTGAGCAGCCTCGGGCCATCCTGGTGTTCGGTTCGGGCGACGGTGGCTGGAGCGACTGGGAGGATGTGGTGTGCCAGTGGCTGAGCGAAACGGGCGTGATCTGCGCGGGGGTGAACCTGCGCGAGTATTCGGCAACCGATTTCAGTCAGCAGATGCTGGGCACGGACATGGCGACCATCAGCATCGCGGCCATGAAGGAAAGCAAGCACACCGACCTGCCGCTGATCTACGGAGGCTGGAGCATGGGGGCCGTGCAGTGCGTGCCTGCCGCCGCCTGGAAGGGGCACCCCAAGGAATTGAGCGGTGTGCTGATGCTCAGCGCCGACAGCCGCGGCCGCTGGGGCCTGCGCTCCTCCGATGAAATGGGCCTCACGCCCACGGGACCCGGCACCTACAGCCTCGGCGAGTTCACCAAGGGCATGGCGGGGCTGCGGGTGGCGCAGTTTCACGGTACCACCGACTTCATGGCCAGCACGGCCTGGATCAGGAATCTCAAGACCCCCCATATGCTGTACTTGGTGCCAGGGGCCAACCACGGGTTCGACGGTCCCGCCCCGTCGTTTCAAGAGCGGCTGCTGCGGGGCATGGACTGGGTGCTGGGCGATGACGGCGCAGGGGCACCTTCGGAGGACTCGGATCTGCCCTTCGGTCTGTCACCTTTGTGGCCCATTGCCGCCATTGCCATCGCGCTGGTGCTTTTCTTCATCTTCTCGCGCAGGCATTCGTTGCGGGTGCTGGTCTGGGCGGTGCTTGCCATGGGGGTGATCAATCTCCTGGAAGCCCTGTTTGAGAAACCTCCGGGCGTGCTGGCGTGGATGGAGCAGTGGCTGCCGCTGGGAGTAAGCGAGAAAAGCCGCCTGCTGCTGCTGCTTTCCGGCCTCGCCTTCCTGGCGTTGGCCCGTGGCCTGCGGCGCCACAAGCGCATGGCCTGGCTGCTCTCGGTGGTTCTGCTGGGGGTGTCGGTGGTTCTGCATCTGGCACGCGCCTTCGACTGGCATCACGCCCTGGCCGCCGTCGTTCTCCTGATACCGCTGATTCGGTGGCGCAGGCAGTTCATTGCCAGATCGGACGCACCTTCACTGGGGCTGGCCTGGAAGGTGGCCCTGGCTCTCATTGCGCTGCTGTTCCTCTACGGCTTCCTGAGCCTGCGCCAGCTCAGCCAGCGAGGAGCCTATGGTGACGGACTGACCTGGAGCGAATGCGCCACAGGTGCCATCACCGAGGTCTTCGCCCAAAAATCGAACCTCGATCACCAGGGCAGCCGCTACGCACGCAACTTCCTGGCTTCGCTCCGCGTGGGCGGGCTGCTCAGCGGGCTGGCGGTGCTGGTGCTGGTGCTGCGCCCGGTGGTGGACCGGTCCAAGGGCACCCCGCCGGAGGAACTGGCGAAGGTCAAAGATCTGATCAGCAAGCACGGCAGCGACCCCATGGACAGCTTTGCCCTGCTGCCGGACAAGAGCTACTACTTCACCAAGGACGAAAGCGGGGTGGTGGCTTATGCCTTGTGGCGAAACTTCGCCGTGGTGCTCGCCGACCCCATTTGCCCCGAGGACAAGCGCGGTGAGGCCATTCAGGAGTTCGTGCATTTCTGCACCATGCAGGACTGGGAGCCGGTGTTCTACTGCAGCCACGTGTCCAACCGCAAGCACCACGAAGATGCGGGCCTGCTCACCTTCAAGGTGGGCGAGGATGCGCGGCTGCCGGTGAATGAATTCAAACTCGAAGGCGGCAAGTTCCAGAACCTGCGCACCGCCCGCAACAAGGCACGCAAAGGCGGCCTGCAGTTCCAGTGGTACGATGCAAAACCCCACCCCGACCACGGGCTGGAAGCGCAGTTGGAACTGCTCTCCAAGGCCTGGCTGGACAGCAAGAACGGAGGCGAGATGACCTTCGATCTGGGTTCATTCAGCGTCGATCTGATCCGTGAACATGGCGTGGCCATCGTGCGCAATCCCGAAGGCCGCATCGAAACCTTCGCGACCTGGTTCCCCTACGATCAAGGCAAGGGCTTCTGCCTTGACCTGATGCGCGGTCGAGCGGAGGCCAAGGACGTCATGGACTTCCTGATCGTGGAGGCCATTGATCACTTCAAGGCCCAGGGCGTGGAGGAAATCAGCCTTGGCAACGCCCCGCTGGCCAACGTCAAGGCCGATGAGGGGCTGGAGAACCGGGGTGAGCGCGCCGTGAAGTTCCTGTTCGACAATTTCAACCAGCTCTACGGCTACAAGTCCCTCTTCGACTTCAAGCGCAAGTACCACCCGGACTGGCAGGGCCGCTACATTGCCTACCGTCCCCGCGCCAGCCTCGCCATGATCGGCCTTGCCGTGGCGGGCGTGCATCTGCCGCGCGGATTCATGGGAATGCTGAGATCGTAGAGGACGGGAGGCCGCAGCGTCGCGCACCGCGTGCTTTTACTTCTGCTCCGCCCGCAGTTTCGTGATTTCCGCGCGAATGTGTTCGATGCGGTTCCCGGGGTCTGGGTGGGTGCTCAGCATCTCCGGCTGGCGCCCACCGCTCACTTTCTTGAGGATCTCCATCACTCCGATCATGTTCTCCGGGTCGTAACCGCATTCGATCAGGAAGCGCACGCCGAGGGCATCCGCCTCCAGTTCGTCATTGCGGCCATACTTGAGGTTGATCAGCTTGCTCACGTACTCGGTCATTTGCACCGAACTTTGGTCACGACCATTGGAGATGGCCATGCCCACGCCTTCGGCCAGCGATTGCAGGAACTCGCTCTTGGCCATCTGCTGGATGGAGTGGCGGCCCACCACGTGCCCGATCTCGTGCCCTAGCACTCCCGCGAGCTGGTCCTCATTTTTCAGCAGCTTCAACAGTGCCGCCGTGATGAAAATCTGGCCGCCCGGCAGGGCGAAAGCGTTGATCGTCTGGTCATCGCGAAGCAGGTGAAACTGGAAGCGGTAGGGCGTTTCACGCACTAAAGTGGAGCTGACAATGCGCTGGCCCACCCGGTTGACCAGCGCCGTGGACTTCGGGTCCGCCACTTCGCCACCGAACTGGCGGACCATCTCCGGCGCCGAAGCCAGCCCCAGACGGATCTCCCCCTCGGGGGTGTATCTGGCCACGCGCTGCTCGTGCCCGGTGAAGTCGTTGTGGTATTCGGTGGTGCCGGAGTAGTACTTGAAGATCCCGCCGCCGATCACAAACAAGGCAATAATGAGGCGCGGATTGGCCAGCAGCAGGTTCAGGCACCCGCCCTGGCTGGCGGCAGGCATGCCTTCCTCCTGCTCAAACCGTGCGAAGGGCAGACGATAACCGGACAAAAAGCGACGAAGGAAATTCATGGGGGAGGTGACGGATACAGGGCCAAGCTACTCGCGGCGTCTCCGGCCTGGCAAGCCACAAGCGCGGCACCAGACAAAATCCGCAAAGCCTTTTCCATGGCAAAAGACCACCGCTGTGACGTATTCAGTGCCATGCCGTTTCCATGTCATCGACTTCTTGCCGCCGCCGCCCTGATGCTGGCCGCCAGCCTGCCCGCGACGGCGGAGGATGATCCTCCGCTTACCCTGAGCCTCGTGAGCGAGGTGACAAGCATCCAGCCGGGGCATCCCTTCTACGTGGGCCTGGCGCTGCACCATGGCCAGGGCTGGCACACGTACTGGAAGTTCCCCGGCGTGGTGGGCGTGCCCACCAGCATCAAGTGGAAGAACCTGCCTCCGGGTTTCAAAGCTGATCCCATCACTTGGCCGGAGCCGCAGAGCGTACTGATGTTTCAAATCAAGGCACAGGGCTATGAGCGCGATGTGGTGCTGCCGATCAAGATCACGCCGCCCGCCGACCTCGCCGCCGGCACCCAGATAACCTTGGCCGGCAAGGCCGCCTACATGTGCTGCAACCGCCAGTGCAACCCCGGTTTTCAAGATCTCAGCCTCACCCTGCCGGTCAAAGCCACGGCAGCTGCGGTCGCCAACCCGGAGTGGCACGACAAGATTCACCATGAACTCGACCTCCGTCCCCGCTCCAGCAGCGCCTGGGCCGCCACGGCCAGCGAGGGCAAGGACACGATCGTGATCACCCTGAAACCTGGCGCTGGTGCCAGCACCATCAGTACCGAACAGGCCGCCAAAATCCTTTTCTTCACCGAGGACGGCCTTGTGGACAGCGACAAGCCCCAGCAGGTCGAGCGCCTGGGAGACGGCTCGCTGCGCTTCACCCTGGCAAGGACGGAGTACATTGTCGGCGGCAAGCCCACCAGCATCACCGGCGTGCTGCTCCACACCTCTGGCTGGAAGGCCGACGGCACCCTGCGCTGCCTGCGCGTGGAAACAGCCTTGGTGCCGCTCACGGCGGTAAAGTGAGTTTCCAGGCAGATCGCGCGCCCGTCACACAACAGTGGATTGCGCCACCATAACCTCATCCTCTTGCAGGGCTGTGGGTATCCGTTGCCGGCATAGGCTCAAACGAATCACGAGGATCGCGCCGGTCGCCCACGCCAAGGAGAAAACCAGCAAGGAAACAAAAATGGCACTGGCAGCAGGATCTCCGTGATTGCCATCAATGATGCATCCCCAGGACAGGCGAAAGATGATGGTCGCCACGCTGGTGGCAACTATGGTGCTGATCACTCGTTCCGAGGCCCTGGGCGAGCTTGCTGGGGGCTGAGTATGGCGGTACAGG
>CAINXC010000088.1 GCA_903854655.1 uncultured Verrucomicrobiota bacterium
CACGCCCACCCGCACCCGCGCCGCCGAGAGCAGGTCGGCGCTGAAGCGGATCGTGCAGACTTTCTTTGAGGGCTCGTTCGCGGATGCGGTGGCGGCCCTGGTGGACACTGCCGATGGCAAGCTGCCGCCGGAGGAATTGAAACGCATCGAAGCCATCATCAAGAAAGCCAAGTCCCGATAAGATTATGAATGCTGATTTCTGCTTTGCCGTGCTTGCCGAACTGCTGGTGAAAAGCGCCGTGCTCATCCTGGCCGGTGGCCTGCTTCTGGGGCTGTTCCACCGGGCTTCGGCGGCCGGGCGGCATGCGGTTTTGGCGGCGGTTTTTGTGTCGCTGCTCCTGCTGCCGCTGACGAGGCTGCTGCCGCAGCGGTCCTTGCTGTCCGAGACGTTCCTGGGGCTAACAACCGTGACGGTGAGAACCATGCCGGTGGGCGATCAAAACCAGGGCGGTGAAAGCTCCGGCCAGCCCGCAAACCCGGAGGCTGCGGTCCCGGCGAGCATCCATTCGCTGCCATGGAGCGGCCTCGCCTGTGGTGCATGGCTGGCGGGCGTGGCGTTTTTGCTGGGGCGGCGGACGTTGTTTGCGCTGCGACTGCGGCGCGTGGTCAACTCCAGTGCGGAAATCGCTGATGAGGAGCTCAAGGCGAATGTGCGCGCCATCGTCGCAGAAAGTGGAGTTTGCGCCCCGGTGCGTGAGTCGGCCCTCTGCAAAGTGCCGATGGTCGCCGGCGTTCTGCGGCCCATGGTGCTGCTGCCGGCGGACGCGGCGGCCTGGGATGCCTCGCTGCTGAAAGCGGCGATGCGGCATGAGCTGGGCCACATCCGCCGCCGCGACTGCCTGACGCGGGGGCTGGCGGATGTGATCTGCGCTTTCTACTGGCCGAATCCGCTGGCATGGCTGGCGGCAAGGCAATTGCGTCTCGCGCAGGAGCAGGCCTGCGACAACCTGGTGTTAAACTCGGGCGCGCCTGCCGATGAATATGCAGGCCAGCTTGTGGATGCAGTGCGCCGCCTGCAGGACGGCGGTTTCGACGCCCGGCATGTGATGGCCATGGCCCAGCCTTCCTCCCTGGAGGCACGTGTGCTCGCCATCATGGATTTAACACGGGATCGCAGCCCGAGGAGCCGCGTGAGCGCGGTCACCGCCGCGACCGCGCTGGCGGTCCTTCTGGCGATGTGCGCCACCGTGCAGGTGCGTGGCGCAGAGGATGCGAGCCCGCCTGACCGCCCGCAGGCGCCACAGGTGATTATCAGCACGAAGATTGTGGAGACAAACGGTGCGTCGGGGCAGCCGCCGGTTTCTCAGAAGGAGGGGAGCACGGAAAGCAAGTCAATGGTTAGAATCACAGCCGTGCAGGCGGGCGGGGAAGTGCCTTCCATGCCGTCATCCGGCCCGGGTGCGGCGCAGGTTCAGATCAGCTCGAAGTTTGTGGAGATCACGGGAGAGCCGGAGCAACTGCCGGACTTTCTCAAGAAAGCGGGAACGCAGGCCCGGAATCTGAGCGATCCGGAGTTTCAGGCGGCCATCAGAACCCTGTGCAGCAGGAAAGGCGTGGATCTGCTCTCTGCTCCGAGGGTGGTGACACGATCGGACACGAGGGCGGTGGTCGAGGTATCGCGCGACTTTGCACTGCCGAAAGATGAGAAGACGGGGAATGAGTTTGCAGTGAGCAAGAAGGTGGGCGTCAGCTTTGCAGCCACGCCCTCGCTGAACTCAGATGGAAGCATCAGCATGCACCTGGTGCCGGAAGTGACCGAGTTTGATGGGTTCATCGACATTGATGACATGTCCAGCAAGCGGGTCAAAAAGAACGCCGACGGCAGCGTGACGGTCAGCATGGGCAAGGGCTCGAAGTTGATGCGGGGCTACATCGCCACCGGCCCCTCGGAACGCAGCGCCGAAGACGGGGCATCGCTCACGATCCCCGCTTCCGCCAAGGTCAAGCGGTCCGCTGACGGCCACCGGCATGTGCCCATGTTCAACACCCGCACCATCGATACGAAAGCCAGACTGACCCCCGGCAGCACGGTGCTGCTGGTCTGCCCAGGTCGCGAAACAGTGCAGACGGTGGAAGACAGCGTCCCGCTCCTTGGCGGCATCCCCCTGTTAGGCAAGCTCTTCCGAAACACCACGGAAGTGTGGTACAAGCGCCACCTTTACGTCTTTGTGACGGCCGACATCGTCAAGGCCGGTGCACAAAGCAAGGCCAAGGCCCAGTGAGAGGCGTGCCGGCAAGATCCTGGAAGGCCCCTCGCCGGAGATGGACGAGGGGCAGATCCGGCAGCCGCAGAGCATGTGCTCTCCTGCGCTTTAGCGGGAGATCCTCATCCTGCCTCGAAATGGCCGAAACCCTGGACGACAAAACACCTATCCTTGGTCACGCGATATTCATAAACCGGCTGGGATTGCAATTTTGTGGAAATAGGACTGCTAAATAGCGTCTCCTGCGGCTCCCTTTTTTCCGGCTTCGGCCAGTTATCCACTCAACTCCATTTGGCTAAATAAGTGTTTGCAAAAGCGATCACTTGTGGAATTGCGTAGGAAGGTATTGGAATTGATTCCGGATAAATGAACCAATGAACATTTTAATATATAGTCTCGCAGTCCTTTTGGCGTGCTACATGCTCATGCTGTGCTGGCGCCTAATTTGTTGGGTTTTTAGAAGGCTAATCCCAAAGAATAAAGTGGGAGTGAAGCTTCCAGGGTATGCGTCATTTCGACCCACAATTGCAGTCTTCGGTGCGAGCGCAAG
>CAINXC010000089.1 GCA_903854655.1 uncultured Verrucomicrobiota bacterium
GAATCCCTGTACAAGGACAAGTATGAGTACATGGGCGAGTTCGACCTGATGAGCCTGGCCTTCCGCCTGGATCTCAGCCTGTACTACTGGGGCGTTGTGGAAGTGCCCTTTACCCAAGGTGAAACGGCGCTCCTGACCCCGCCCTTCACCCCGCCCACCGGCCGCCTGTTTGCGGGGCTGATGAGCGCCTACAACCGGCGCTTCGCGCAGATCGCCCGCCGTCGCCGTCGCATGAAGGCGCTGGGCAGGACCAACCGCGCCCACCGCTGCCTGATTCCCGGCTTTTCCCTCAATCGAAGCGACACCCTGCGCCTGTTCCCCATGCTCGCGGAGTGGGCATGGCTCGAACTCAGAGAGGGGTGGAGAAGCTGGCGCGAGTCAGCAGAAGACGTCATCGCCTCCCACCAGTCGCCTGAGCCGGAAGCCATGGCTGCCATTGTTCCAGCGGAAGCCAGCGCCTGACTTCACGGCTTCTTCGGCATTCTCATTCAAAGCACTTCCACAGCTCTTCGGCAAACAGCCGGTGACCCCGGTCGTCGGGATGGTTGATGGTGTTGTCCAGCAAGGTCAGGTAAGGCAGCCCTTCCTTCGCCAGATGCTGCCACCTCGCTGAAGCATCGGCGAGCCCGAGGTGGTGGCGGGTGGCGAAATCGCGCAGCGCCAGCACATAGGGCCGCTTTTCGGGTTCGTTCATGCTCTTGAACCCCATCATGCGCCACATGGTGAAGTGCGGGGTGATCAGGATCACCTCCACGCCCGGCCCCAGTCGCTCCAGGATTTCGCCATAAGAGGTCTCCACGCCTGCAGGGGTGAGCCCGGCGTCGTTGACGAATTCAATCGTCACCAGGTCTGGTTTCGCTTCAATCACGTGTTCGAACCGCGCGGGGTTCGCGCTGCCATGCAGGCCCTTGTACGGGTGCTGCTCCGGCGACAGCCACTGGCGGCTGTTGGAACCACCCGCGCTCAGGTTCTGCATGTCGATCTTCGCCTTCGGAAAGCGGCTGCGGAGACCGGCGACAAACACATCCGGGTAGCGCAACTCCGGCTTGGAGGCGTTGCCGCCGGCTGTCACCGAGTCGCCCAGGCACACAATGGTCACTGGCTCGCCCGCCTTGAGTTTTGCCAATGTCCTGGGGATGCGTCCCGGTGTGGAGGCCGTGACCGCCTGTGCCGCCGTTTCGGTGATCAGATAGATGTCCTCAGGTGCCACCTTGACGGCGCCGTGGCCGACAAACACATGCGCCACCGCAACCTGGTCGGCGTCCGCTTCCGGTGGCACCGGGGCGCTGATGTGGGGCTTGCCCTGCTTGAGTGACACCTTGCCCTCCTTGGAAACCTGCACGGTGTCCATCCGCTCCAGGGAGTAGCGGTAACTGGCAAACACTGTGTCCTTGGCCGTCACCTGGCTCTTCGGCCCCAGGCCCACGTGCCCCCACTCGGCGTCCACCAGGTAATCCTCACCCTCCTTCAGCAGCTCGCCCTTCACGGCGCGGCGAATCGTCAGTGACCCCGGCACAAAGGACCCGCTGGCATTGACATCCCGCGCGTTGCAGCCCTTCAACCGCGTGCCCTTGGCCCACCCCGCCGGCTTGTCCGCCGAGAGCGTCAAGGCCTCGTCGCCCACGCTCAGCACTGGAGCCGGGGCCACCGGCAGTGTTGCGCCCTGCGTCACCGTCACCACCTGCCCCCCGACGTCGAAGCTCCCCAGAGCCACCTCAACGGCGTTACCTCGCGCCGTGATTGGGCTGCCATGCGAAAAGGGGGAGTGAAGGAGAAGGAGGAGAACGAGCGCGCGGGAATTCATGGAGTGCTATCAACGGACTGGGACCAAGGGAACGTGCGGTTCAGGTCGAACAAATTGGTGTTTGCGGCCTAGCCCCGGAGTGCTGAATCAGCCGCAGCCCGAATGAAACGAGGGAAGCGATAGCGGGCGATGAGGTAGTTGCCGCCGAAAATCCAGAGCCAGGCGAACGCCAGGAAGCCAATGCCAGGCTTGACAAGCACTCCGAACACCAGGGCCACAATGACGGCTGTGGCGACCAAAAACTGAACGAACGACAGGCGGCAGGTGATGCTGACGCGCCCCTCGCTTAAAGCAAAGTCGAGCTTCCCGGAGCCAATGGCCGCAAGCTGGTTCCAACCGCTTACAAAGCGAAGCAAGCCGCCGCGAAAGGTGAGGCCATGGGAGCTTCGCGACAGCGCTGACCCCTTTTGCCCCTTGAGAGCCGTTTCCACTGCGTCAATCATCCGTGGAAGGTCGGCAGGCTGGCAGGGGATCGTCACAACGGTTTCTGTCGCGGTGAAGGGAAATGGCATGAAGCAAGATTACGGTTGCCCTCGCAGAGGCGGGCGCAAGAGAACCCAGATACCTCAATGACCGCGCCGCCCGTGCCTGCTGGTCGAGGTGTGCCGTGCCGGGGGCGCGCTTTGGGCTGCTACCGCCGCTGTCGGGGCAGGGGATTTTGGCGTGTTCGTGGAGGTGACGGCGACCCCTTCGGAAATGCTTGGATTGATGACCAGCGGATCCTGCCGGGGACCGGTGGGCCTGGCATTGCTCATCAGCTCTTGAATCGGCTGCGAGGTTTTTGCGATCTGCACGCGTGCGATGCCGTCGTCATGCTTGAAGGTCAGCAGATCCCCGTCCCAGGCGGTCACCACGCCATTGCGAAACATCATGCCCCCGACCTGCACATCACCCAGCGCCAGGCCGACCGCATCCACCCTGCCGTCAATGGGCAGGTCCTGGTCGTTCAGTGCGTGCATTCTTCGGAACTCCGTCACCTGGGCCGTGGCGGTCCTGACCTCGTCGTGCGCCCGACTGATGTCCTTGGTCAGGGTCTCTCGTTCGAACTGCAGTTGCGCCAGCTCGCTGCGTCGGAGATCAGCCATCTGCCTCCCGGCATGGAACCGGCTCTCCACCTGTTCCAGTCGCTCTTCCAAGACGGACGTGTCCATGGCAGGGCGACCACAGCCGGTGAGCAGGGCGCTCGTCAGAAAAATGCGAGTGGCGGCATGGACCCTCATGATTTTATGATAAGGGAAAAGCCCCTGCCTGTCCAAACCCTTTCTGTATTCTTTTGACTATGGTTTGAGCGAAATCTCCGTCGGCACCGGCTGCTTTGCCCGCAGGAGGCGGGTGCGCCCTCTGTCAATCGCCATGCCCGGCAGCGGCGAAAGAGCTTCCCTTGTCCCGGCCGTTTTGATAGAACGCGTCTCATGAACCACCCGCTCAATCTCGCGCCGCAGGGCCTCAATCGCCGCCAGTTCATCACCCGCAGCGCCTACGCGGCCACGGCAGGCCTGCTGGGTGCTGACCTCATGGCGTCCGCCGCCGAGAGCCCGGCGGCCAGCGGCGAAACCCTGGTCACCCAGCTTTACAAGAGCATGACCGAGGAGCAGCGCAAAGCCGTGTGCTTCCCGTACGAGCACCCGCTGCGCCACAAGGTGGACAACAACTGGCACATCACCAATTCGCCCATCGAGAAGCTGTTCACCGCCGACCAGACCGATCTCATCAAGCAGATCTTCAACAGCCTGCACAGCCCGGAATACCAGAAGGAAGTGTGGCGCCAGTTCAACGAGGACAGTGGCAAGGGCGGCTTCGGCAGCGCCGCCATCGGTGTCTTCGGCGAGCCCGGCACCGGCAAGTTTGAGTTCGTCTTCACCGGCCGCCACTGCACCCGGCGCTGCGATGGCGATTCGGAAGCCGGCGTCGCCTTCGGCGGCCCCATCTTCTACGGCCACGCCTCCAAAGGCTTCAACGAGGGCCCCAAGCATGAGGGCAACGTCTATTGGTACCAGGCCCAGCGTGCCAACGAGGTCTTCCAGGCGCTCGACGGCAAGCAGCGCGAGATCGCGCTGCTGGGCACTGGTCGCGAAGAGCAGGGCAACGACACCGTCAAGCTCACCGGCAAAACCAAGGGCCTGCCCGGCATCCCCATGAGCGAGCTTCATGCCGATCAGAAAGAGCTGGTGAACAAGGTGCTCGCCGATCTGCTCGCCCCCTTCCGCAAGCAGGATGCCGCCGAGGCCATGAAGCTGATCCAGGGCGCAGGCACTGAAAACCTGCACCTCGCCTTCTACAAGAACCAGGACATCGGCAACGACGGCGTCTGGGATGTGTGGCAGCTCGAAGGCCCCTCCATGGTCTGGTACTTCCGTGGCCAGCCGCATGTGCACTGCTGGGCGCATGTGCGGGAGAAGGCGGCGGTGTGAGGCTGCGTATATGTCTTTCCGCCATAGGACCTATGTGATGCATAGGTCCTATTTTATTTTTGCACTATGAAGCTTGCCATTTTCCTCGCCGCCCTCCTCGCATTCACCGTCACTGCCCACGCCCTGGAGGAATCGCCCTTGCGCCTTGTCCGCACCACGGACGCTCTTTCTCCGAAGGAGGAGGAGAAGCTGCTGGAGGTGCCGAACAGCTTCGAGGTGCATCTGTTCGCCAGCGAGCCGATGATCAACAAGCCGGTGAACATGGCTTTTGATGAGAAGGGGCGGATGTGGGTTTCCTCCACGGTGGAGTACCCGCACAGCGCGGCGAAAGACCGCTGGTCCGATCCCCAAGGCTCGCATGTGGCGGACAGCCGTGATGCCATCAAAATCCTGGAGGACACCGATGGCGACGGCGTGGCGGACAAGATGACCGTGTTTGCCGACGGCCTGAACATTCCCACCGGCGTGCTGCCCTGGCACCGTCCGGAGGACAAGGCGGGCTGCATTGCCTGGAGCATTCCGAACATCTGGTACTTTGCCGACACCACCGGCAAAGGCGTGTGCGACAAGCGCGAAGTGCTGTTCGGGCCGCTGGGCTACGAGAAGGACACGCACGGCATGTGCAGCAGCTTCCGCATGGGCGCGGATGGCTGGGTGTACGCCACGCATGGGTTCAACAACACCAGCCACTTCAAGGTGCTGCCGCAGCATTTCAAACCCACAAGCCCCGGTGAGAAACCCGACACGCTGGATCTTCACAGCGGCAACGTGCTCCGCTTTCGACCCGATGGGTCGCACGTGGAAATCTGGTCCTGGGGCCAGGTGAATCCCTTTGGCCTGTGCTGGGACCCGCGCGGCAATCTCTACAGCGCGGACTGCCACAGCTCGCCGATCTACCAATTGCTCCACGGCGCCTACTACCCCAGCTTCGGCAAGCCGCACGACGGCCTGGGCTACGGCCCTGTGATGTGCGAGCACAGCCACGGGTCCACCGGCATTGCGGGGATCGTGTACATCTGCGGCGGCATCTGGGGGCCGGAGTGGGATGACCACATGCTGCTGGGCAACGTGGTCACCTCGATCATCAACCACGACCACATCACCTACACAGGCGCCACGCCCAAGGCCAACGAGGAGCCCGAATTCTTGGAGAGCAAGGACCCTTGGTTCCGTCCCGTGGACCTCCAGCTTGGGCCGGACAACGCCCTCTACATCGCCGATTTTTACAACAAGATCATCGGCCACTACGAGCTGCCGCTGGATGACCCCAGGCGTGACAAGCAGCGCGGTCGCATCTGGCGCGTGGCGAAGAAAAACATCCCCTACACAGCTCGTCCCAGCCTGCCCAAGCCCCGCCAGTACGAGGTGGCGGACTTGCGCGGCCCGGATGCTTTTGTGCAGCTCGCCGCGTCCGCCTATTTGCAGGAGCATCCTGTTCTGGAAAACCTGCCGGCGCTGCTGGAGGTGCTCGCCAAAACACCGGTCGAAGATCCGCAACTGCGCCACGGCCTGCGCATCGCCATTCGCGACCACTTGAAGCTGCCGGGCGCCTTCAAGGTGAAGCCCGCGCCGGAGCTGGAGGAGGATTTCGCCGTCATCGCCCTGGCCACGCCCACCGCTGAGAGCGCCGTGTTCACGCTCGACCGCTTGAAGACAAGGCCGGAACTGGACCACGACGTCTGGCTGAAGAGCCTCTCCCACATCGCCAGGAACGGGGATGAAGCGACGATTGATGAGGCGGTGAAGCTGGCGCAAAAGCGGCATGGGGATGACACCGGGTTGATCACCGCCCTTCACAACGGCCAGCAGGAGCGCGGTGCCAAACCGCGCCCGGTGCTTATGGCCTGGGCGCAGGAGCTGGCGGAACAGATTCTCTCCGCCCCCGCGCTCAAGACGGAGCCGGAATGGCAGAATCTGCCGCATCCCAACCGGCCTCCGGCAGAAAATCCCTGGTGCCAGCAGGAACGCAAATGCACGGACGGCCAGACAACCAATGTGATCAGCAGCCTCAACAAGGATTTGAAGTCGCCCGAGAAGCTCACCGGCATCCTGCGCAGCAGGAGCTTTGCCGCGCCTGCCAGGCTGAGCTTCTGGATCTGCGGTCATCGCGGCCTCCCTTCCGAACCGGCCAATGAGCTGAACCTTGCGCGTCTTGTCGATGCGAAGACGGATGCGGTTCTGCAACAGGCATGGCCGCCGCGCAGCGACATCTGCCGGCGTGTGGACTGGGATCTCTCAGCCCTTGCCGGCAAGCAGGTGCGTTTTGAAATCGTCGATGGGGATCCTGGCAAGTCCTATGCCTGGCTGGGGGTGGGCCGTTTCGAGCCAGTGGTGCTCGATGCGGAGCATTTCAAAGGCGAGGATGCCACCCGCAAGCAGCTCCGCCAGCTTGCCGAGATGCTGTCGATGGGCGCACCGGTGGCCTTGCGCGACAGGCTGCGGCCCTATCTGCCGGTCGCTCCTGCGGCTCCTGCCGTGGTTTCTCCCGAGGAGCGCAAGCGGCTCGACACGCTCATCGCCGCCCGTGCCAAGGCCTTCGCCAAGGCGGCACCGGACGCCGGCAAGGGCGCTCTGGTGTTCGCTGCGAACTGCGCCGTCTGCCACCAGATCAAGAACCAGGGCGGGCAGATCGGCCCCCAGCTCGACGGCATTGGCAACCGGGGCGTTGATCGGCTGATGGAGGACGTGCTGGACCCGAACCGCAATGTGGACGCGCACTTTCAGTTGCATGTCATAAAACTGTTAGACGACAGCGAAATCAACGGCTTCGTGCGCGGCGAGGTGGGCCAGGTTTTCATCGTGGTGGACCCGGCAGGGCAGGAGCGCCGGGTGAGCAAGAACGAGATCAAGGAGGACAAGATCACCGGCATGTCGCTGATGCCGCCGGTGTTTGGCCAGACCATCCCGGAGGCGGATTTCTTCAATCTGATGTCTTATCTGCTAACGAAGTCATGAGGCATTGCATGTCGCGAAGCGTCGTGGAGTGCGGTGGCAAGCGATAGCGCGACACCGCTTTGGCCGGAGCGAACGACTCTGGTGCACTCAAGGCTTCCTGACAGGTCTCCGGCTTGGCTGTTGTCCGGCATGCGTAATCTGCGCCCACTCAAAGCGGTGTCGCGCTATCGCTTGCCACCGCACTCCACAAGCGCTTCGCGCTTTGCTAAAGCCGCTGGCCTAACATGGATGTGCTATCACAAACGCCTTCAACAACTCCCACCCCTCCTCAAAGCCCAAATCCTGCAAGTTCCCGGACTCGACCTTGTGCACCGCGACCCCGGCGTTTCGCGGAGCCCAGGTCGCGGGATCGGTGGGCCCAAAGAACAGGTGGCAGGGCACGCCACGGGCTGCGGCAAGGTGTGCAATGCCGCTGTCGTGACCGAGGAAAGCCCGGCATGAGCCCAGCCGTGCCGCCAGCTCGGTGAGCGGCAGGCTGTCCCAATGATCAACGGGCAGGGTCTTCCAGGATTCCAGCACTTGCGCCGTGATGCCGCGCTCCTGCTCTGCTTCGCCCGTGATCAGGGCGAGGCGGGAGGCGGGGTGCAGGGCGAGAAGCTCATGGCCGGCTCGGCACCAGTGCTCCACCGGCCAGTTCTTTTTCAAGGAGCCGCTGCCGGGATGAATGGCGATGGTTTCCGCTGGCGGATCACTCGGATGAAGGCGGATGGCCGGCGCAGGATCGTCAAGGTACATCGCGAGGCTCTCCAGCGGTTTGGCCAGTTGCTCAGCCGCGTGGCCCTGCCCGTCGAGCACGCGGCTGGGCATGGCGAGGAAGGTCTTCACGCCGATGCGCTCCATGTTGCCGCGCAGGTGGCCGTCAGGATCGAACAGGTAGCTGACGACGAGGTTGAAGCTTTTCAGCCACTCGCACAGCGCCTCGTCGATTTTGGCGTTGGGGGCGAACAGCAGGGCCATGGAGCGGTGCTCCAGGCTGCGCGTCGCGTCCGCAAGTCCTGCGGCGACGGCAAGATCGATGATACCGGGATAGCCCAGCACCTCAAGATGGCAGCCTGCAATGGTTTCCCGCAGCAGGCGGATCGCCGGCAGGGTGAGAATAAAGTCGCCAATGGCGCCGCCACGAATGACGAGGACGCGGGGTGGCGGTTTCACGGCGCGGCTCAGTAGCTGACAATCGCCGCCACCAGCAGCACTGCCCCATAGGCGATGCCGCCCAGAGTGGCCAGTTTCCAGCGCCCGGGCTGGGCGGTGACCCAGGTCACCCAGTCGCGCATCAGGTAGGGCATGCCAACGAAGTACATGCCGGCGATGATCCACACGTAGGCGATGATCGGCAGCAGCAGGCGGCTGAACTGGGGTTTGAGGAACGCCGCCTCCAGCACAATGCCGCCCACCAGCAGCAGCAGCGTGCCAAGCGCACGCACAGCGAGAAATTCCTGCACAAACATCAGCACAAGCACGAAGCCCACAGGCACCAAGTACAAGAACCAGGAGCGCATGTTGTAAAACTCTCCCATGTCCATGTTCGCCAGGCACATCATGCCCCACACGAAATCAATGCTCAGCAGGATCACCCCCCACTTGTAGCTGCGCGGAAAGGCCTTCAAGAAGGCCTGCACCTGATCGGCTTTCACGAACGCGAACACATGGCTGACGATCAGGGCGAGCGCCACGCAGATGCCAGTGCCCTTGAGCGGGATGCCTCCGGTTTCGTTCTGGAGGTAGAGATAATTGTAGAGGTCTTCGAGCATGGGGGATGCCGGGCTGAACGGGCCAACCTGTTCCGCCATGCAGGCGATCAGGTAAAGGCGGAATTTGCGGCCATCTCACCCTGGTTCGCCAGGGGGGATCACACGGGCCACCACGGGTTTTTCCGCGTTGATGCCGAAGGCCAGCGCGATGGAAAGCACCAGCGCCCCGGCGCAAAACCACATCGCCGGCTGGTAGTCATGATGGTGATCGAAGCGCACCAGGATCCACCCGACGATAACCGGCTGCAGGGCCGCGCCAAAGTTGCCCCACATGTTCGCCCAGCCAAAAAGCTGCGCCTGGTGCCGACCGCTGATGTCCTGCATCAGCGCCCACATCGCCGGCATCCCCATGTCCACAAACATGGCCAGCGCGCCGAACGCCGCCGCCATCTCCAGCGGTGTGTTGGCCGCCATCACCGCGAAGTAGGCCGCCACGGCCAGCAGGCGGGTGAGCACCAGCGGCAGCAGGCGGCCCAGGCGCACCCCGTGTTTTCTTGTCCAGTGATCCGTGAGCATCCCGCCCACTGGGAGACCGACGATGCCGAGAAAAAGTGCGGTGCTGGACACCTGCCCGTTGGCCGCATCGCTCATGTGTTTGACGTCCTTGAGGTACACCGAGAGCGAGTTCACCAGGAAGGCCCAGCCGATGTTCGTGGTGAGCTGGTACAAGCTGGCGAACCACAGGCTCCGGCTGGTCAGCACAGCCTTCCAGGGGAAGCTTTGCGGCGGCTCGCGCTCCGGCTGGCCCCGCCTTCCTTCGGCCAGCAGCGCCCGCTCCGCCTCATTGGCCCGGGGATGCTGCCGCGGGTCGTCCCGGAAGATCCGCCAGAACCCGAGCGCCACCAGGATGCCCGCGAGACCGTAAATCCACCCCACCCAGCGCCAGCTTGAGAAATACAGAATGACCACCGAGGCGGTGAGCCAGGGAGCCAGCGCACCGCCCAGGCGGCCGCCGGTGGAAATGATGCTGCTGCCCATGCCGCGCCAGCTCACGTGCGACCAGCGGGTGAGAATGCTGCTGCTGGCCGGGTAGGCCCCCGCTTCGGTCAGCCCGCAGCCGATGCGGGCGATGGCCAGCGTCATGAACCCCTGCGACAGGCTTGTTGCCACCGTGAACAGGGACCACAGCGCAATGTACACGGTCATCAGCACCCGCGTTCCATACCGGTCGCTCAACCACCCCGCAGGCACCTGCGCCAGGGCGTAGGCCCAAAAGAACGCTCCTTTGATCCAGTCCAGCTCCGCAGGCGTGAGGTGCACTTCGCTCTTGAACGAGTCCGAACCCACGATCCACGACAGGCAGATCCGGTCCAGATACATCAGGAACGCCACCATTGTGGCCATCCCGACGACGGAAAAGCGGACCTTGGTGGGAGCAGTGCTGGCGGTCATGGGGCTCAGGATAGTCGTCCGCTGGAGAGCCCTTGTTTCAGAGGATGCGGGCGGCGGCGGAGCTGGAGAAAGGTTTGATTGGGTTTGATTCAGTTTGATTGAGTTTGATCCGGTTCCGGTTTCACCACCTGCTATACCAGCTCCTTTAGGCGACGGTCGGTTTCGCTTTCGATGTAGTCCCACACCTTTTGGACGTATTCCGGTGACGTGCCGGCGGTGAAACTCTCGACCGCAGTTTTTTCAGCCTGCGCCTGCAGAAGCTCCACGAGGATCTGGCGTCTGCACCGCTGCCGCTTCTTTTTGAGCGCAGCCATCTCCTTCTCCTCCGCATTTTCCTCCGCTTCCTCTGCAGCCCTTGCCTCTTCTGCCTCCACGTTGGCCCGCGCTTTTCTCCAGTCCTCCTGGGTCATTTTCAACCGCGCCGCCTCGTGGTCACCCGCGCGCAGCTCCTTCCATTCGCGCATCAGCGTCACCAGTTCCCGTCGCGTCTCCTGGGTGAACTCCCCGTCGCTTTCCAATCCGCGAATCGCCTTGGCCAGGAGGAGCGCCAACTGACCTGCAAGCAGGTCGGTCAGCGGCGTTGGGCCTGTCTCCGCCGCGAGTGCTTTGGCGTCTTCCTGGGCTGCTCGGGCCATTTCCAGCGATTCTTGGTGCCGCCGCCAGTCGTGGAAGCCGCCCTGCTTCCATTCGCACAGGTTTTGCTCGTTGATCGCCATCCCTTGGAAGTCGCTTTTCAGCATCGCCTGCACCTCCGGCAGCCCGTTAAGCCAGGCCACCAGTTGTTTGCCCTGCTCGCCGTCGTCCAGCCGCCGGTTCAGCTCCTCGCGAAGTTGGCGCGGCAGCCGCGCGATCTTGCCGTTGCGTGTCATGACCGTCCGTATTGATGCCTGATGTGGGTGGCAAAATACGCCCCCTTCGAGCGGGCGGCCATCAGCCCGCAGTAGATCTCGACGGGCACGTTGAAATAGGTGTAAACCCCGCGCCCTCTGCGGAACCGCAGGTAAAGCACCTGGCTTACCTCGTCGTAGCCCACGTAAAGAAGGCAGCGGGAGTCGACCTCTCTCATGAGGGGAAGGGTGGAATTCATGCCGCACCTCCTGTTTCTGGTGCGGCTTCGTGGTTGAGGCCCCTTTTTGGACCGGTGGTGCCGCGCGATATTGCCGGCACAAGCGTTGGTCGTGGATGGATGGGTTGCATAACACCCCCATCCTGGCCGATCCGGGCCCCCGGTTGGCGGCGTGCGGCGCGGATGGCACGCAAAGGCACTGGACCGCTGCTCTGTGGGTCGTGGGTCAGGGCTCGAACAAACAATAGTTCGTCACGCCGGGCATCAGACCGGGTATCCCTGAAGTGCCGAGCCGAAGTCGAGAAACCGGTATCGCGTCCCCATGCGATAAACTCCCGAACCCGGCTCACCTTGAGTTTGGGGGCATTGAATCCCCTGTCTCTGGCTGCCCAACCACCCCATGAAAACCATCCTGCCTTTCGCCTTTTTCATCATCACCTTGTCGGTTCTCGAGGGAGTGCCGGACCCTGGAGAAGCCGCCAAGGTTAAAGCCGATCCTGAGTACCTCACTCAGACCGCTGCCGTCCATCTCACGGCCCGCTCCAATGGGGGCAAGAGCCGCTGGGAACCCTGGAAGACGGATTATGGCTCGTACGACCGCACGGATGTTTCCTCATACCAACTGGTTTGCAGCCTGCTCTCCACCTATCCCGGCCCGCAACGCGTGCGGATGCAGGCCTTTCGCATCAGCCGCAATCTTGCCTCGGGCACGCTTGATGTGAAGCTTATCCAGGACTGCAACGTCACCTATGGCACCAACGTCACGGTGACTGTCAGCGCCACGCTCCAGGCCGTGAACACCGACGTGAACTACGCCGCGTTGGGTGAGCGCCAGCAGGGCGGCGACAAGTTTCTTGGGTGGAGCTGGCGCGCTCTTGATGGTCGCAACCGCACCATTGCGGTTGCGAGTTCGCAGCCTTGCTACGACAAGAACGCTCTGGCGCAGCCGGTGAATGCTCCAGGCACACCGTGATCGAGACCTGGAAATCAAGCACACACCTCGCAGACCGGATGACTCATCCGCCCGGTTCTGGTCGGGCGGCAGCAAAATGAAAATGATGGGCCCACGCGAATACCCGAAAGACTGGAGCTCCAGTTGTCTATGGGATGGCAAAATCTCAGTGCATTTGGGTTATCCCTCCCATGGCTGGGTGCTGCTTTCGTTGCTCACCACGGCGTACAATGGGTCATTGGTGATTCATCTGTCGGAGGTGTTTGATCCGTTCTGGGAGATGGTGGACTGGCTGAAAGCCATTGCAGAGGGCAATCTGCCGGCGTCCTTCACAATCGACGAAGAGGGCAGATGCAAAGAGTTCATTGCCAGCAGCCTTGCTGTTGAATCTGCCCAGGGCTCAGACATCGAATTCCGTGTCAATGGTGACTTCTGGAACCAGGAAAAGGAACAATTGGAAGAGCGATGCTGCTTCTTGACCAAGGCGACCCGCAAGCAGCTTCTGGACGAATTCTCATCCAGGTTGGAATCCTGGCTCAGCAGGGATTACGATCAAGCCGGTTGGCTGGGAGGTGATCCCGACATCCTTTGCTGGGATCTACGGAAACTTGATCTTGAAGGCTTGAAACAGAGTATTCAAAACATGGGATGAGCGGATGCCGCCAGCTCTTGACCGCCCGAGTCACGAAATGCCGGTGAACTCACCCTTGAATGTGCCGTTTTTGCATTTTGGGCAGGGCCGCCCCTCCAGGCGGCTGTTGGCGATCAGGGTTTCTTGTTTGCAACCGCTGCAACGCATGGAATCCCGCCTGGGATCTCGCTGAGTTTGGCGGCCGCAGTTCTCGCACAACCAGTCACCCTCGTTCCCGCTGCGTTCCTGCGCGAATTCGGCGAAGGTTTTTGTTTCCATGAGAAGTGCCGTCTCTACTTGGTAATAGGCGCGCATGGCGCTTTCCCCGCCAGGATGGTAGAAGTAGTGCCGCTTCCCTGCGGCGTCCGCGAAGTAGGGATTGCCATCGTCCCAACTGTCGATGCCGAAAGCGCAGTGCGAGCAGGTGAACCGGGTGCATTGGGCCATGGCTGTGATGGGAGGATGGTTATGAGGGGGGCTCGTGGAAACAGGCGGTGGAAAAGGCAAGGTCAGGCCGAAAACAGATCCCCATTGCGCTGGGCTCTTCCCAGGGCGGCCAGCGTCTCCAGGATCTCCTGAATGTCGTGAACGCTGGCGCGGGCAAAGCCTCGGACCAGAGCGCTGGCGGCAACTGGGCTGTGGCTGGTGTGCAGGGCTTGTTCGACGAGGCGGATGCGGTCCGCCAGCGGCTTGGGCCAGGGCGCTTTCGCTTTCGGCTTTCGGATGGCGGCTTTTGGACTGGCTCGCTTGCCTGCGGGCAGATCAAAGGTGGATTGCTTGGCGCCCGTCTCGCCGGATGGGTGTTGATACTCAGGGCGCAACCAGTGGATGATGCCGCGTTTTTCATCCTCGGCGCGCTGGGCGTTGAGGGCCACGAGGCGCTCCAGAATCTCGGCGTCCGTCAGGCTGGCTGGCCAGCCGTAGGCGGCGAAGACGGCGACGTCGAGGTCGTCGTGCAGTTGTTTGAGGATGGACACGAGCCCCTTGTCATGGATGTCGCTTTCCTTCTCTGTGAGGGCCTCGCCCGAGCGCAGTTTCTCCAGCACGTTGTAGAGGCCGGTGAGGGTGAGGCCGTGCTGGGCCTGCGCGCGCTTGCGGTGGGCGTCGATTTCCTCCGCCAATCCCCGGATGCGCTCCTTGTCCGCTTCATTGCATAGGGGGAAGGGGAAGGGATCGAAGCAACGCGTTTTGTTATAGCGGGGGTCATTGCCTACCCCTAATCTGCCACCGGCTGCAACGGAATAGACGACATGAATACGACAGCTCAGGACGCCAAGGTGGAGCGCGTCTTGGCTTGCAATCACAATAATCATGTGGTCGGGCAAAATTGCTCCACTAATGAACTGAAAGACCCTATGCTTTGAGGTTTCGGTCGTCCCAATAAATCGTCCAAGACCGACCATTGCCCTGCGGATTTCGGGCCGCTCCCACCCGTACCGCCACCAGAACTTTCGAATGGCATCGCGTCTGTTCACAACCCGTTCAGGGCGAACATGAGTTGCGACATGTTGGAATGCGTGAGGATTCGCCTTGCGAGCCTCATCCTCAGACATGAATGAGAAATCGATAAGATAACGCTCCCTTCGCTCACGGACCAGATCGCTTCCACCCAGATATGGTTTGATCACAAGCGAGCCAGACTGACGAAGTTGTTCTGCTTCTGCTGGCTCCAAAATGAATCCTGATCCATGGAGCGCAACTCCGAGCCCGCAAACGCCGTCGTTTGCAGTCAACGCCACTGTTGATGATAAATCTGCGCCAATCGAAAGATCGGCCGCAATCATTCCCCGCCGGATGTTGAATGAAACGTTTGCGGAGCCGTCATCGAAAGATTCTTCGGAGGTGATGGAAAGCAACTCACCCGACTCTTTGCCCGCCGTCCCGACGGTCATCGCGATGCGAACCGCAGCGCCTTCCATGTTGTCAACCCAAGGGTGGTCAGGAATGGCAAAGGCAATCGACATGTCCAATAAATGCTGATGTATCACACGCCGATTGAAGGATTGCGAAACGCTGTTCGTGGTAATGAGCCCGAACCGTTGCACTTTGTGCGCCCGGCACAGGACTGCGGCCTTGTGCCACCAAAACATCACGAAGTCTGCATTGTCTTCGACTGCATCTTCATAGACCTTGCGTAGCGCGGTTACGTACCCATCGCCAAACGCCTCTCGCATTCTCTTGGTGCCGAGAAATGGTGGATTGCCCACGATGCAGTCCGCTTGAGGCCACTTTGCCGCGCGTGGGTTCGTGTACATGAGCAGCGGCGTGCGCTTCGACTCATCGGGCACATTGCGGTTGGTGATGAGGTCGGGCTTGTAGCTGCGGCGGTCCCATACGGTGATGATCTGTCCGGCCTCGTCGCGGGCGGGCTGGGGCTCGCCGTCATAGTCGAGCACGGCGTCGCGGCACTGGATGTTCTTGAAGCTCTTCAAGACCGGTTCCTCGGGCATGGTCTGGCCACGGGTGCGGAAGTGCCATTGCAGGTAGCCGATCCACAGCACCAGCTCGGCGATGGCGGCGGCACGGGGATTGATTTCGATGCCGAGGAACTGATGGGGATCAACGGTGTGGGTGGAGATGTCGAGCCGCTGGTGCGCTCCGAGGCTGCTGGCGAGGTCGATGACTTCGCCTTCCAGGCGCTTCATGTGCTCCAGCGCCACATAGAGGAAGTTGCCGCTGCCGCAGGCGGGGTCGAGCACGGTGACGTTGCAGAGGTGGTCGTGGAAGCGGTTGATCTCGGCACGCGCCCCCTTGAGGTCATCGGCGCGGGCAAGGACGACAGCGGCGGCGCGGACGCTGTCCCACTCCTCGCGCAGGGGTTGCATGACGGTGGGCAGGACGAGGCGCTCGACATAGGCGCGCGGGGTGAAGTGCGCGCCCAGGGCGTGGCGCTCCTCCGGCACGAGGGCGCGCTCCAGCAGGGTGCCGAAGATGGCGGGCTCGACCTTGGCCCAGTTGGTTTTGGCCGCCTGCTTGAGCAGGCCGAGCTGGAGGCCGTTGACGGGGAGCACGGTGTCATTGGCAAACAGCCCGCCATTGAAGCGCAGCAGCTTCTTGCGCAGGACCACGGAGATGTCGTCCTTCGTGCCCTCGTTCATCTCGCGGAACAGGGTGCGGACGATGGAAACGAAGCCGGTGCCATCGGCGGGCAGGGAGTTGAGCAGCTCGGTGAAGGAGCGCTCGGGCAGAAGGCCCACATCCTCGGCGAACATGCAGAACAGGCAGCGGGTGAGGAACTGGGCGACGACCTCGGGGTCATGTCCGGCCTGTTCGAGCGATTTGGCCAGCTCGGCAAGATAGCCGGCGATCTCGCGAGTGACATCGGCGGAAACTTTGGCGGGATCGAGAGCGAAGGGATTGCTCCAGATGAGGCGGAGGCGCTCGCGCACCTCTTCATTGGCGAGGTCCTTCAGCAGAATGCGGAAGGTGCGTGGGTCGGGGAATGGCAGGTAAGCCTTCCCGGCCTGCGTAAAGTCGGCATAGACCTCGAAGCTGTGGCCTACGTCGCAGACGATGATGAAGGGCGGGTTTGGCTCCTCGGCAGGCAGGGAGCGGACGTAGCGCTCGGCCTGGCCGCGGGCGCGCAGCATGGCGTCGTCCCAGCCGCCGGTGCCGCGCACGGGGCCGGATTTTTTCTTGTCGGCTACGGCTCCGGCCTTCAGCGCGGTCAATTGCAGGGTGGACTGCTCTTCCTTTTGCGCGGTGAACTGCTTGGACTCCAGGACGAAACAACCCCGGCGGTAGAGATCGAGGAAGTTGGTGGTTTCCGCGCCTGGGACCTTCACCGGGTACTCGAAGCTGTAGCCGTCGAAGTGGGAGTTCGAGGGCTGCGGCACGCCCAGGAGGTGGGTGAGACCAATGAGGAAGGACTGGGAGTTCGCCCGCTCATTCGCCTCGGCCTTCGACCAGTGCTCAATGAAGGCTTCGGGGGCGGTGAGGGCGGTTCCGGGCATGAGAGAGGGCGAATTCTCGATAAACGGCGATGGCGGGCGATATGGCAAGGCGGGAGTGAAGCGGGTAGGGCAGTCTGCTGGAGCAAGCCGCCTGTTTGTTGCTCCGCGTTTTCGTACCCTGCACACTGACGGGCCTCACAGTGGCAGGATCAGCGGTATTCGCCCCGCAGCACCCGGTTGTTGTAGGTGTCGCAGATGTACAGCTTCCCATCGGGGCCGAGACGCACGCCGTGCGGGCGGCGCAGCTCCGTGGTCAGCCAGGTTTCGCCCAGGGTGTTCCCGGCTTTGGGCGGCAGCCCGGCGATGAGTTCGATCACGCCGGTTTTGGCCATGTAGCGGCGTACGCAATGGTTTTCCGTGTCGCAGATGAGAACGTTGTCATCCGCATCCATGGCCACGTACTTGGGGCCGTTCATCGTTGCGTCACGAGCCGCACCGCCGTCGCCGCTATAGCCCTTCTTGCCGGCCGTGTTTACCACCGTGCGTGCCTTCCCATCCTTCACCGCGACCAGTGAATTGCCGCCGCGCAGCAGCACGTAGAGCGTGCCGTCCTTGGCCATTGTCGCGGCCCGTGCGTCCCCCATTGCGGTTTCCAACGCCTTCGAATCGTCCGCTGGCAGTCCCTTCTTGCCGTTGCCGGCCACGGTCTTGATGATGCCTGTGGCAAGGTCCACGGCGCGGGTGCGGCTGTTGCCCACGTCCGCAACGTAGAAATGCGTCTGGTCTGGTGACAGGCTGGCGGTCATCGCGACGCTGAAGGTCGCCGCTTTGGCCGGGCCGCCGTCGCCGCTGAAACCGCCCTTGCCGGTGCCGGCAAGCGTGGTGACGTGACCGGTGCCCAGATCGAGCATCCTCACCCGGTTGTGAAAGGAATCGGCAATCAGCGCCTTGCCATCCTTGGTGATCTGAATGTCGTGCATGCCCTTGAACACCGCCTTCATCGGATCGGAGCCGTCGTGCACCTCCTCGGGGATGTTCTTCTCGTCTGACTTGTGCTGCACTCCGGCGATGAACTCCACCTTGTCACTGATGAGGCGGTACACCCGGTTGGACTGGGTGAACTCGACGCCATGCAGCACCCCCTTGGGATCGAAGGCGATGCTGAACGGTTCGCTGACAGCCTCGGTCCTGGGTGCGCCAACGACAAGCTCAACAGCGGCAGTGGCGGAGCTGGAGAGGACGGCCAGCGACAAAAGGAGGTGGGAGAAGGGCTTCATGGGCTGGCATTCAAACGTGTGACAAGTGCACGGTATTCCCGTCATCATGCGAGTTGAGGCCTGGCGGGGGCCGTGCCCGAATTTCACAGCGCAGCGGAACCGCCAGCGCTATGACCAGTTCATGCTGCGGGTGGACCAGTGAATTTGCGTTGCAGACCGGGTTCGCATTCTTCGCGCCAGAGATGCATGGTCTGGCACTCCTGCTGCTAGCCAGCAGACAGGCATCATCCTGGTTTTCATCATCCCGCCGTGCACCCCTACATCGCATCTCTTGGTCCCTGCCTTTTTCCCTCGCCGCTGCGCCACATTGGCGGCGTGGAGGCTCCGTACAAAACTGACGCCGACCGGGTGCTGTTCGAGCACCGGGCCACGGGGCAGACGGTGGAGAGCGAACCCTGGAGCTTCGAGGAGGCGGGGCCGCGCGAGAAGATCTATTTTGATCCTCCACGCACCACTGTCGGCATCGTCACCTGCGGCGGCTTGTGCCCTGGCTTGAACGACATCATCCGCGGCATCGTCAACCAATGCCACCATCAGTACGGCATCACCAAGGTCGTGGGGTTCCGATATGGATACGAGGGTCTGGTGCAGCGCTACGGTCATACGCCGGTCACCTTGAGACCGGCGTCGGTGGCGCAGGCGCACAACTTTGGCGGCACGCTGCTGGGCAGTTCGCGGGGCGCGCAGGACATCGGGGCGATGGTGGACACGTTGGAGGACATGAAGATCGACATTCTCTTCGTCATCGGCGGCGACGGCACCTTGCGCGGCGCGGCGGAGATCGTGAAGGAGATCGCGCGGCGCGGCTTGCAGAAGTCCGTCGTCGGCATCCCCAAGACGATCGACAACGACATCATGTACCTGGACAAAAGCTTCGGCTTCGAGACGGCCTTTGCCGAGGCGGTGCAGGCGGTGAAATGCGCCTACATTGAATCGACCGGCGCAGTGAACGGCGTGGGCCTCGTGAAGCTGATGGGCCGCGACTCCGGCTTCATTGCCTGCTTCGCCGCGCTGGCGGGCAGCAATGTGGACTTTGTGCTGATCCCTGAAGTTCCCTTTGCTCTGAGCGGCCCGAGCGGCCTGCTGGAAACCCTGCGCTACCGTCTGGCCAAGCGCGGCAACGCTGTCATCGTTGTCTCGGAAGGTGCCGGCCAGGACCTTATGAGCGGGGTCAGCGGCACCGATGCCAGCGGCAACCAGCGCTACGGCGACGTGGGCCTGTTCCTGAAGGATCAGATCAACGGCTTCTTCAAGGAGCGCAGCATCGAGGTGAACCTCAAGTACATCGACCCCAGCTACATCGTGCGCAGCGTGCCTGCCAACGCGCAGGACAACGTTTATTGCTCGCGTCTGGCGCAGGGGGCGGTTCATGCGGCAGTGGCGGGCAAGACGGGGATGCTGGTGGGGCGCTGGCACGGGTCCTTTGTGAATCTGCCGCTGGAACTGGTCACCCAGGGCCGGCGCAAGGTGCACCCCAGCGGCGAACTCTGGCACTCAGTGCTGGAGTCCACCGGCCAGCCGGCGCACTTTGGCTGAGGCGTTTTTCGCCATCGACATTGTTCGCGTCTTTTTGTCCAATTCGGGGCTGCGACCGCCTTGTTCGCAGTCATCCCATGAAATTCCTTCCCTGCCTCGCCCTCGCCTCGTTTTGTCTCACCGCCCACGCTGCAGAGTGGACCATTTCCACCTTTGCAGGCAACGGCACCCCTGGCGGGACTGGTGATGGTGGTCCGGCCACTTCAGCTCAGGTGGACAATCCCTTCGGTCTTGCCCGCGGGCCTGATGGCTCGCTCTGGTTCTGCGAGTACACCGGCCAGCGCATTCGCAAAGTCGATGCCGACGGGACCATCCACACCGTCGCCGGCACCGGCAAAAAGGGCTACAGTGGCGACGGCGGCCCGGCCTTGCAGGCCACCTTCAACCTGCCGCACGAGATTCGCTTCGACAAGGCGGGCAATTTCTACATTGCCGACATGGTCAACAGCGCCGTGCGCAGAGTGGACGCGAAAACGGGTGTCATCACCACCTTCGCGGGCACCGGCAAGCCCGGCTACAGCGGCGATGGCGGCCCCGCGAACCAGGCGCAGCTCAAGCAGCCGCACAGCATCCAGTTTGACCCGGCCGGCGACCTCTACATCTGCGACATCGGTAACAACGTCATCCGTAAGGTCGATATGAAGTCCGGCAGCATCTCCACTTTTGCCGGCACCGGCAAGCCCGGCGTCACGCCCGATGGCGCCCCCATCGCCGACACGCCGCTCAAGGGACCGCGCAGCATGGATTTCGATGCGGATGGCAACCTGTGGATCGTCACTCGCGAGGGCAGCCAGGTGCTCAAATTTGATCTCAAGGCGGGCGTGATTCACGTCATGGCTGGCTCCGGCAAGAGTGGTTTCACCGGCAACGGAGGCCCGGCCAAAGAAGCCGCGCTCAGCGGCCCGAAAGGCATCGCCATCGACAAAGCAGGCAATGCCTGGCTTGCCGATACCGAGAGCCACACCATTCGCATGGTGAATGCCAGCACCGGCAACCTGGAACTGATCGCCGGCACCGGCACCGGCGCCAAGGGCAACGGCAGCGACGGCGACCCGCTTCAGTGCCCCATGGCACGCCCGCACGGCATTTTTGTCGATGCCGACGGCTCCGTCTTCATCGGCGACAGCGAATCGCACAAGGTGCGTGTGCTGCGGAGGAAATAGGGGCGGAAGCTGGGTGCACTATTGAGGTGAAGTGCCCGTCTCCACCAGCAAATAAGCGGGCAGCCAGCCTTCGCCTCCCGCTTCGTTCCGGCACCAATGCCAGCCTTTGACCTCACGGATGGAGGTCACGGGCTCCTGTTTTCTGACGCTCAGGTCATGAGCCTGGAACGCTTGCAGCACCGTGGCCTGGTCCCCGCTGGTGGCCTGCACCACCTCGTCCGGCACGTAGCTGCCCCGCCCGTCATCGGTCGTCACCCAAATCCAGCCCGGCCAGTCGGCATCGCGTCGTCCCAGTCGCACGGATTGTCCTGGCAGGAGGGAGAGTGGGGCACGGTCGATGACTGTATAATCGGCATTGGCACGGAACTTGTTGAACATGGAGCCGAATCTGTCTGTCCATGGAATTCCCGCAAGACCGAAGGTGTTTCGTCGTGTTTTGTGGAAAAGCTGTTATTGCCACTCTGGAAGTTGCCAAATACTTTAGATGTCTTAAGTTTATAGAATCATGCCCCTTTTCACTTTCTTCCGTTTGCGCGGCTGCCGGATCAGGCAGGCCCTGCTGCCTGTTGGCTCGCTTGCGTTGGCCCTTGGCCTTTGTCATTGCAGTTCCACCAAGAGCAGCGTGCGCGACGCGGATGTGGTGGTGAGTGTGAAGGACCAGAAACTGGGCTATTACAAGGAAGGCAAGCTGGTGCAGAGCTTCAAGGTTTCCACTTCGAAATTCGGCGTGGGCGACAAGCCTGGAAGCTGCCAGACGCCGCTGGGCAAGCACGAGGTCATCGCCAAGATCGGGCACGGCCTGCCCAAGGGCGCGGTGCTGAAGAGCCGCCAGTGGAACGGCGAGGTGCTCAAACCCAATGCCCCGGGTCGTGACCCCATCGTTTCGCGCATCATCTGGCTCAGCGGCCTGGACGCGGACAATCACAACGCGCTGCGCCGCTACATTTACATCCATGGCACGACCGAGGAGAACCTGCTCGGCAAGCCCGCCAGCTATGGTTGTGTGCGCATGAGCATGGCTGATGTGATAGACCTGTTCAATGAAGTGAACATTGGTGCCAAGGTGGTCATCACCAAGGAGAAGCTGCCCACCACGGAGATGATGGTGGCGGCGCAAAGCAAGCCCGCCCCCGGTCCTGAAGCCATGCCGCCGCCTGCTTCCAGCAATCCGCCGATCCCCGTGGATCTGCCTTTGAGCAATCCTCCCGGCACGCCCGTTGAGATCCACTCGGAGTACACGCCTGGGCGTTCCTCGTCACAGCCGGTCATTGGCGAGCCCACCATCTCGGGCAAGCAGCGGCTGCTGATTCCAGTGGGGCATTCCGTCGGGGAATCCGCCACCAGCAAGAGCAGCCCGAAGAAGATGGAACGTGAAGTCACGCTCAAGATTCCCAAGGCCGGGAGCAAGCCCGAGCCCAAGAAAAAGGCCGTCACTCTAAAGACTTCAAAGAAAGAGGGCGGACCCGAAGCGAGTCCGCCCTCCAAGAAGCACAAGGCTGATACCGCAGCTTAGACCTCCTCGCCCACGGCGTAGCGCACGAAGCGGCGGATCTGGATGTTCTCACCCAGCTCGGCGATCTTGGACTTCACGAAGTCGGTGATCGACTGGTCAGGGTTCTTGATGTAGGCCTGCTCAAGAAGGCAGAGCGTGGCGTAGATCTTCTCGATCTTGCCGTCCACGATCTTCTCGATCACGTTCGCAGGCTTGTCCTTCACCTGCTCGGCGCCGATTTCGCGCTCCTTGGCGATCACGGTCTGCGGCACTTCCTCACGGCTCAGGTACTGAGGCGAGGCGGCGGCGATGTGCAGGGTGATGTCCTTGACGAAATCGCGGAAGATGTCGTTCTTCGCAACGAAGTCGGTTTCGCAGTTCACTTCGATGAGCACGCCCACGCGGCCCTGCATGTGAATGTAGGAGGCGACGATGCCTTCCTTGGTCGCGCGGTCGGCCTTGGAGCCGGCCTTGAGAATGCCCTTCTTGCGAAGGATCGTCTCGGCGTTTTCCAGGTCGCCATTGGCCTCGGCAAGGGCCTTCTTGCAATCCATCATGCCCGCGTTGGTCTTGTCGCGGAGTGTTTTGACGAGTTCTGCGGTAATGTCTGCCATAACTAAATCTTTGGGGGGAGAAGAGGGTTTGGTGGGGACTTACTTTTTCAGGCCTTCGATCGCGATGATGATCGGATCGATCAGCTTCTGAAGGATGATGCGGATGGAACGAATGGCGTC
>CAINXC010000090.1 GCA_903854655.1 uncultured Verrucomicrobiota bacterium
ACATTCTCCAGGCATGTCCGACTGAATGGGAGAATGTGAAGAAATTCATCAAAACGCCCAACCTCGGAGACGCCTTGGCGCGGTTGCGAGGACACCGGCTACCAGGAGCTCGCGAGGCACTTCGCGAGGGTGTGCGTTCCTTCTGGAGCCCCGAGAGCGATGTCATCTGCGTACTCCGTAACAAACTCGTGCATCAGGGTGGATTTGATCCCGATCGCAAAGTGCAGGAAACGATTGACTCGCAAAATGGACAGTGGTGCGCCGTCCATCCCACTGATCTACTTGAGAAAGTGATTCCTATTGGTTACTCAGGGGACGATCTTTTGGTTGATGCCAAGACGGGATATTGGTCCTGTCGACACGTGCAGAACCACATACATCTCATGGATCAGAATCTCTGCCATCGATTTGCATTGCCCACGACGCGTCACCGACCCAGGAAACTAAAATTCACCAGCTCACAATCCCACTCTGCGCTGCCATTTCCACCAGGGACTCCCCTCCCAACCTGCCAGCCTGCACTTAATTTTATCTCCCCACCAGAAACACCTTCAGTCGATCCGGATTATACTATGATAACCAGTGAAAAGGAAATCTCATGTGCTCAGGCTCGGATGCAAATCAGGAAACAATTCGACGATTTAGTACGTAGTTATTGCGAAGAAGCTGGAATCGCAATAGTTGGTATTTCAAGTGGAATGCCTGGAAGTGTTCTTTCTCATACAATTCGTGGGCACGACTTGAACCTGAGCTATAACATTCGGGCCCAAGGTTGCTCAGATGACACGTCGGAACGTGTCGAGATACGAATTCGCGAGGTCGACTTTGAACCATTGGTCACGATTTTTGGCACTAAAAGTCAGATGAGGGACTACACGTCAAACCTCTTAACCGATGCAACAGATTACCTCAAGAGCTGTATTGATAAGTCACCTCAGTGACTGGGTAATGTTCGAGCCGTTTCTTACACAAAACCAACCTGTCAGCCGTTGCGTGACCAGCTCGACTGCAGAGAATGGTGTCAGGTGTTTTCTGTTGAAGGGCAGAACCAAATCGATGCTACACGGCCCTTCGGGCGTGATCACGTTGCGACCCGACTCCACATCCGCCACCAAAAGTCGATCCCGGCTTGCGGGGTGGCGCAGCAGGTAAGTGGTCGCATCAGCTTCGCTGACCGCGATTTCGATGGGCAGCCCTTTGAACACGGCTTTCACACTGGCGAGAAAGCTTTCGTCCAGTTCTTCTGCCGTGGTGTGGAAGACCGTCGTCATGCCGATGACAGTGCCATCGCACTCCCTGGGTGCAAAGGTCGAATTTGAAACTCCATCGCACAATCCGCCCCCCTTCAGAACTGGTCATTCGGATCAACACAGGGATTTGAAACCACTAATAGACACTCATGCTCACTTATTTGAGATTCAGAAACCCATCAGTGATCATGAGTGTCCATTAGTGGTTTGCCTTCCAAAGGCGTGGCGGCCTGCTGCCAGGATTTTTCGGTCCACCGAAATCCCATTGTGGCGGGTCCTGACCCTGACCACCATGAACACAAAAGAGGCAGGCCCTTGCGAGCCTGCCTCTTCATCAGTGATCAAAACCGAGAGCCTTGCTTACTTCGCTTGCAGCGGAGCGGTCACGGCGCCCGCAGGCACCTTGTCGGCGGAGACGATTTTCCAGATCGCGCCGGGGGCTTCCTGGTAGGGATCGACCTTGCCGCCGTAGCCCGCAGTGCCGTTGCAGAGGTAGAGGCTGCCGTCTTCACCTTCGCCGCCGCCGGTGGGGCGCAGGGGGGTGTCGAGGTCGAGCAGTTCTTCCATCTGCCAGGCTCCGGCCGCATCGCGCTGGAGGCCCCAGATCTTGCCGGAACCCCAGTCGGACACGAAGCAGATGCCATCCAGCGAGGGGTATTCGGTGCCGCGATAGACGCCGACACCGACGACGCAGTTGCCCTGGTCCACGTGGCTGTACTCGGCGATGGGCAGCTTGCCCACCAGCGGATACTCGGCGGGATCTTCGCCGCGTTCCTTGCCGTCAGGTCCCTTGACCACCTTCTGCGGGAAGGGATGGCTGCCGCACATGAACTTCCAGCCGTAGTTGATGCCGCCCTTGGAGCCAGCGGGCTCGAAGTCGATTTCTTCCCAGTGGTTCTGGCCCACGTCGAAAACATAGAGGTCGCCGGTCTTGCGGTCGAAGGACATGGTCCAGGGATTGCGGATGCCGTAGGACCAGATTTCCGGCTGGGCCTTGGGGGCGATCTTGCTGAAGGCCTCTTCGCTCACGCCAAACAGCGTCATCAATTGCGGCAGGTTGATGAAGGGGTTGTCCTTCGGAATGCCGTAGCCCTTCTCAGGGGTGCGGGTGTTGACGTCGATGCGCAGCACCTTGCCCAGCGTGGTGCTGAGGTCCTGGCCGGCGTTGAGCACGTCCCCTTCCCAGCCGCCGTCACCGCTGCCGATGTAGAGGTAGCCATCGGGACCAAAGGTGATCTCGCCGCCGTTGTGATTGCAGTACGGGCGGTGCAACTGCATCACTACGCGGGCGCTGTCGGGATCGGCCTCATCTGGCTTGCCCTTCTTCACCTTGTACTCGACGATCATGCCGTCGCCGTTGAACCACATGTCGGAGTAATGGACGTAGAACAGGCCGTTCTCCTTGTACTTGGGATGGAAGGCGATATCATACAGGCCTTGCTCCAGGAAGGAGCTGACGGTCACCTGGCGGATGTCGAGGAAGGGCTTCTTGAGGAGCTTGCCGTTCTTGATGACGCGCACCAAGCCGGGGCGCTCGCAGACGAAAATGCGGCCGCTGCCATCCTTGGGAGCATCGACATGGGTGGGCTCGGCGAGGCCGTCAGCCACTTTGACCAGGACAATCTTGGGGTTGCCGGGCAGTTTGCCGCCGGGTTGCACGGGTTTAGGGTCTGCGGCAGAAGCACTCATCCCGGCGCCGAGGGCCAGGGCCAGGATAAGCTTGTGGACGGATGCGATGCCTCGTTTCATACGGTGTTCGTTTGGGGTGGATGTTGTAAAGAATGGGAGCTTATGAAAATCCAGCCGCTGGCAGCAAGACGGAAGTTGCTCATGATGGCTGATTCACGAGCCTGTTTTCTTCAGCGCGACGAGACCGCCGAAACGGGCTAAGTCTTTCACGATGGAAACCACCACAATCACCTGCCGCGTCTCGCCCAATGCCCGCCGTTCCGAGTTCTCGGGCTGGACGATGGATGAAAAGGGCAGGCCGGTGCTGCTGATCAAGCTCCACGCCGCCCCGGTGGAAGGAGCGGCCAACAAGGAGCTGCTGCGATTTCTTGTAGAGGTGCTGGACTGCTCGAAAAGCCAGGTGACCCTGCTGCGCGGCGAAATCAGTCGGCTGAAGGTGGTGGAGTTTCCAAGCTCTGCCGCGGACAAGCTGCCGAAGCGGAACTGACACAGAGTCTTCGCGGTGTGCGGGAATTGCGCAAATCGAGCCCGGTTTTGAAAAGAGGTTGTGTTGCGACACGTTCTCAATAAAATCTCATTACAACCAACAATGCTCGCTCCAACCAAATTATCTGAACTGCCTCCAGGGCAGAGCGGTGTTATTTCCCACATGCCCAGCGGGCGTGCGGCGCTCACCCGTTTGCGGGAAATGGGTTTGGTACCGGGTACGAAGGTGACCCTCATCCGGCGGGCCCCCCTGGGCGAGCCCATTGAAATCTGTGTCCATGGGTCGCGGCTGGCCATGCGCAATCATGAGGCGGCCTTCATCGAACTGGCGGCCACCCCATGAGCAAACGCGAGGCGAACGGCGGGACGGTGGCAAAGGGTTTTTCTCCTGAGCCTCTCTTCGCGCTCATCGGCAACCCCAACTCGGGCAAAACGACGCTCTTCAACGCCCTCACGGGCTTGCGGCAAAAGGTCGCGAACTACCCAGGGGTGACGGTGGAAAAGAAGATCGGCGAGTGCATTTCGCAGCACGGCAAACGCCTGCAACTGATCGACCTGCCGGGGGCCTACAGCCTGAACGCGCGCTCGCCGGATGAAGCCGTGCTGCGCGACGTGCTGCTCGGTCGGCGCGCGGACACCCCACGCCCCGACCGGGTGATCTGCATCGTCGATGCCTCCAACCTGGAGCGCAATCTGTACCTGGTGACCCAGGTGCTGGAACTGGGCCTGCCGACAATTCTGGTGCTGAACATGATCGACGTGGCCGAGGGCAAACACTGGCGCATCGACGTGGAGAAGCTTTCCGGCATCCTGGGCATTCCTGTGATCCCCATGCAGGCGACTAGCGGCAAGGGCATGATTGAATTGAAGGTGGCCATGAGCCGCAGCGATGTGCCGGTGCCGCAGTGGCAGTCCCCTCCAGTGCCGGAAGCCATCAAGGTGGAGCTCGCCCACAGCCGTGACGCCCTTGCTCAAATCGGTGCCGTGGGTGCGGATGCCAAGCTGATGGAGCCGCTCTATCTCATCAGCGACCACGATCCCTCGCACTACGGCATCGCCAGCTCCTACATGGACCGCATTGTCGAGTGCCGGAAGGGACTCGAGAGCGCCTTCCCCGGCTGGGAGGACGAACTGGTGAATGCCCGCTACGGAGCCGTCTCCGCCCTGTGCAAAGAGGTTCTGCATCGCCCCGAAGAGGACGGTCGCACGCTTACTGACCGGCTCGACGCAGTCTTGCTTCACTGGTTCTGGGGCGGCGCCAGCCTGTTCCTGGTGCTGGGGCTGCTTTTCTACCTCATGTTCAGCGTGGCCGAGGGGCCGATGAAGCTGATCGAGGCGCTTTTCACGGGTGCGGGTGGCTGGGTGCAGGCCCACATGGCGGAAGGCGACCTGCGCGACCTGATCGTGAACGGGGTCATTCCTGGCGTCAGCGGCGTGGTGGTGTTCCTGCCGCAGATCATGATTTTGTTCTTCTTCATCGGCATGATGGAGGACACCGGCTACATGGCGCGCCTCGCCTTCATCATGGACCGGGTGATGAGCACGGTGGGGCTCAATGGCAAGTCGTTCCTGCCCATCCTCAGCTCGCACTCCTGTGCTGTGCCGGGCATCATGGCCACCCGCACGATTGAGAACCCAAAGGACCGGCTGATCACCATCCTGGTGGCGCCGCTGGCGGTGTGCTCGGCGCGCGTGCCGGTGTATCTGCTGCTCATCGCCGCAACGGTTTCCTCCACAAGTGTGCCGGTGGCGACCAAGGTCGGGTTCATGCTGGGATTGTACTTCGTCGGCATCACCGGCGTGTTCCTGTTTGCCTGGCTGTTCAACAAATGCGTGATGCGCGGCGTCAGTTCGCCGATGATCCTGGAGATGCCGTCCTACAAGCGGCCCGCGCTCCAGTCCATCTTTCTGCACATGTGGGAGCGGGTGACGGTGTTCCTGAAACGGGCGGGAACCGTGATCCTGGGGCTGAGCATCCTGATCTGGTTTGCCTCCACCTATCCCAAGACACCGGGGGCCACGCCGGATCAGCAACTGGCGAACAGCTTCGCTGGCAGGGCCGGCCACCTCATCGAGCCTGCCATCAAGCCCCTGGGCTACGATTGGAAGATCGGCATCGGCCTGATCAGCAGCTTCGCCGCACGCGAGGTGTTCGTGGGCACGATGGGCATCATTTACGCGGTGGAGGAAACCGGGGACGAAAAGAACATCCAGCCCATCCGCGAGCGCCTGCGCGAGGAGCGCTGGCCCGATGGCCGCCACATTTACACTCCGCTGGTCTGCCTGAGCCTCATGATTTTCTACGCCTTTGCCATGCAGTGCATGAGCACCCTGGCCGTGGTGCGCCGGGAGACGAACTCGTGGAAATGGCCCTTGTTCCAGCTCGTGTACATGACCAGCACCGCCTATCTGCTGTCGATGCTCGTATATCAGGTGGGCACTTTGCTTGGCTTCTAACCTCTGCCCGTCATCCTCATGAAACCTGACTTCGACTGGCAATCCTGGGCCGCACTGGTGGTGGTCGCGGTCACTGCCTGCACTTTTCTGGCCCGCAGCTTGCGCCGCAAAAAGGGTGGATGCGGAGGTGGTTGTGGCTGCGAGGCTGGCAAGAAGCCGAAATTGCCCGTGGTCAATCGTTGAACCCGAAAGCAGGCTCGCTACTTCTTACTCTTGGACTTTCCTGCCTTCATTCATGAATACGGCTACGCGGCGGTGCTCGTCGGTGGCGTCTTTGAGGGCGAGACGATCACCCTTCTGGCGGGTTTCGCGGCCCGGCAAGGCCTCCTCAGCCTGCCCTGGGTGATGGTGTGCGCCATGTCAGGCGTCCTCATCAGCGGCCAGTTCACCTTTTACTGCGGGCGGTTCTTTGGCACGAGACTTCTGGCCCGCTGGCCACGGCTTGCGGCGCGGGTGGACAAGTTCCATGTGAAGCTTGAGCGCTATGAAACCAGGATCCTGCTCACGTACCAGTTTTTGCCCGGCACCGCCACAGTGGTCCCGTTCACGCTTGGAATGGGGAAAATCAAGTCCTGGCGTTTCACCTGGCTGGATGTGATCGGCACCGCCTCCTGGGCCGCCTCGCAATCACTTCTCGGCTGGTTCTTCGGAGCCGCCGCCCAGCCGTTGATCGAGCGCTACAAGACCTGGGCGTTCATCGGCATCGCCATCCTGGTTTTGGTCATCGTGAGCATTGCGAAGCGCCGCCTCGGCCGGGTGATCGTGGAGGAGTAGGTGGTTGAAACATAGAAGCTGATCACGGGCACAAAGCGCTGGGGAGCGCCCAGGAACCGCTGCTCGCCCGGATGAATGATGAAGATGACGTCAAAAACGCGCCTTGAATCCCACTGAGAAGAAAGGTGCCGCCCCCAGGATCACCACCCGGTTCTGTTGGTAGAAATCCATGACCCGCTCCAGTGCCAGTCCAGCCTGCAAAGTGCTGCTCCAGCCGGGGGCAAATTCATGCTCCCACTGCACGCCTGTCCGGGTCTGGTAATACTCCAGTTGTTCGCGCTGGCCCGCAGCGCTGTCCATCTGAAAGCCCGTGCCGAGTTCATTGGCAAAAGCAGTGAGGGTGTCCCCTTTGGTCATTGACCAGGCCAGGGTGGTGTTGGGAAACAACAGATCGAGTTCGACCTTGTCGTTGATCTTCCACACAACACCGCCCACCGGCAGGAACGGGTAGCGGGTCAGCCGCGCATAGTACACGCCGAAGGCAAGATCCACGTCCTTGCTCAGCGGATAGCCCGAAGCAAGCGTCACCGGCACATCGAAAGCGCCTTGATCGACATTGCTTCCCGAGTGCCATCCAGGCTGAAGTTCCAGCAGGAAAATCGGATCATCGCCTTCACGATAGTCCAGATCCAGATGCCCGCCGATGGCTTGCAGGGTCCCGGGCAGTCCAGGAAGAGTCCTGTCGAAGTCAAACCGTTCGTATTCCGCTCCCCACACGAAATGCCAATGGTCATCAAGCTTGTGATCCATCAGAGCCGCAAGCGTCGAGCGGGTTTCTCCCTCCGACGAAGCGGGCAGCGTATAACTCCAGGTGGATTCGAAGTTGAAATCAGCCCCTCGCCCCATGGGTGCGATCAGCAGAAGCGCGAGACAAACATAACGACGCATGCCCTGATCTTTCGGTCATGATCAGGCCCGGGACAAGTGATTCCAGCACCCAATCACCCCGCCAGATTGCCGCTGCCGGGGGCAGGCAGCCGGCTGATCGAACTCAGGCCGCCTTCTTCGCTGGTGCCGCCGCCATCCTATGACAGGTGCAGTTCCCCCAGCGATAAAGGTGCAGCTTGTGCAGCAGAGACTTGAATTCCGACTGGCCACCGCCGATCAGGATCTCGGGAATGGTGAGGCCGAAGACTGCCAAGCTGATGGAAGGCTCAAGCGCCACCACGGAGTGCCAGGTTTCCTTGGGGACAAACAAAGCGTCCCCAGGCTCCACTCGCGCATACAGGCCATTGGCTTTCGCGAAGGCTTCGCGCTCGACCGGTTGCTCATCGAGCTTGGAAATATTGATGTCGCTCAGCGTGGCGCCCCAGTCATACTTGAGGGACTTGCACATGTGGGGGTTGTTCTCCGGCGGGAACAGCAGGAACTCCTTCACCCCCGCCACCTGGCAGAACCAATTGTTCGGGAAGTCATAATGAACACCTGTCACCGTGTTGGAGGGGCCCATGAACACGTATTCCCAGGTCCAGCGCCAGCCGGGCCAGACGCCGGTGATGTCGAAGTCCTTCTTCATCTCCGGGAACTCGCTGAGGATGTCCCACTGGGCCAGATAAACCTTGTTCGGAGTGAAGCTCTTGAGGTGGTCCCAGTTGAGGTGGAAACGCTCGCCGGGCTTGAGCTGTTTCCACACCTTGCCGGGGCATAGCCCCACGTCCTCATTCGGGTTTTCGCGCGCCTTTTTCGCAGCCTCGGCCAATTCGCGCAGGTAGGGTGCCACCGGCAGGTGGAGGGGCTCCTTGGTGACCCCCTGCTCGACCAGCCCGTTCTGGAAGCTGGTGACCACTTCGGAGCCGTCCTTGCGCTTGAGATCAGCGAGTTTGTCAAAGGACCACTTGTCCCATGCCGGCCACTTTTTGACCGCCCCTTTGACCAGCAACGGGCGCTGCCGTGGCTGGAACCCGCCCTGGCGGTCAAGTTCTTCGGAGGTGATGGTGTCAACCAGTTGAAAGGAGGGACCTTGGTAGAGGCTCATGTTGTCAAATTGGTGCGTTCGGGCCTGTTCGCGAGCACGAATTGCCCCTGATTCATGACTTTTTGTTCACCGTATGCAAGAGGTTTTACCCTGAGGCGCTTCATCGCATTTCCGGCACGTCAAGCCACTTGCGCTGCTCCCAGGATTGCAGGCCCAGCTCGGCAAGCTGCACGCCCTTGGCACCCTCGCGCAGCGTCCACGGGAAGGGCGTGTCCAGCGCCACGTGCTTAAGAAACTCCTCCCACTGGATCTTGAAGGCGTTGTCGTATGTGGTCGCGTCCGGCACCTCCTGCCAGCCGTCGAAGAAGTTGATCGGCTGGTCGATGTCCGGGTTCCAGGTGGGGCGTGGCGTGGTGCCCAGGCTTTGCGCCCAGCACTTGCGCAGGCCGACAATGGCGGAGCCCTGCGTGCCGTCCACCTGCATGGTGAAAAGATCATCCCGGCGCACGCGCACGGTCCAGGAGCTGTTGAACTGGCAGACGATGCCGTTGTTGGTTTCGATCGTGGCGTAGCAGGCGTCGTCAGCCGTGCAAGCGTAGGGTTTGCCCTTCTCATCCAGGCGGTGCGGCAGGTGAGTTGCACCGGAGCAGGAGACGCTTTTCACCGGGCCGAACAGATTGTCGATGACGTAACGCCAATGGCAGAGCATGTCCACGATGATGCCGCCGCCATCCTCCTTGCGATAGTTCCATGACGGGCGCTGGGCCGGCTGCCCTTCGTGCTCGCCGGTGAAGACCCAGTAGCCGAACTCGCCGCGCACGCTCAGGATGCGGCCAAAGAAGCCCTGGTCGCGCAGCAGCTTGAACTTGCGGATGCCGGGCAGCCAGAGCTTGTCCTGCACCACGCCGTTCTTGAGCCCCGCGTCCTCGCAAAGCGTGGCCAGCCGCAGCGCCTCGCTCGTTTCCACCGCCGTCGGCTTCTCACAATAAACGGCCTTGCCCGCCGCCACCGCCATCTCCACAAACTTGGCGCGCTGCAGGGTGCCCGAGGCATCAAAGAAGATCTCATACGCCGGGTCTGCCAGCACCGCTTCCAGATTGGTGCTGTACTTGGTCAAGCCCACGCGCTCCGCCAGCTCGCGCAGCTTGGTTTCATTGCGTCCCGTCAGGATCGGGTCCGGCATCAGGGTCAGTTCATCGCTGATCTTCACCCCTCCTTGCTTGATGATCGCCAGGATCGAACGGATCAAATGCTGGTTGGTGCCCATGCGCCCTGTGACGCCGTTGAGAATGATGCCGATGCGTTTCATGAGTGAGTAAGGAGGCTCTCAACCTGCCGTGCGCTGGCGTTGCGTCAACCTGCGCGAGCGGGAGCCTCGATGCCGTATTTTGTCGCCCGATCTGCTTTCACCTGCGAAAACCCCAGGTCCCTGTCGTTATGGTCCGTCCATGAAAGCCATCTTCCCTCTCCTTCTTCTCTCCCTCACCGCCACGCTTGCCCGCGCTGAGATCCCCGCCAGCTACTACAGCCGCACCTTGTTCACGGATGATTTTTCCAGCGATGGCTTTGGCAAGCGGTGGGGGCACTACAAGAGCTCCAGCGTGGTGAAGGACGGCGTGCTGATGGTCATCACGGCGGAGACTTCGGACCATCCGGCGGTAGACAACATCGTCATCGAGCCGGAGCGCGATCTCGAGGTTTCAGTGAAGTTCAAGTACACCAGCGACAAGGCCAACGGCTTCAACGTCTGGCTCGACGACAAGACCTACAAGGGCTCGCACGCCGGCCACATCTGCAGTGTCGTGGTCAACCCGACAACCGTGAACATCTCGGACGCCAAGACCGGGCGGTTCATGAACGAAATTTACGAGCAGAGCAAGACCAAGGATGGGCTGACCCCTGAGCAGAAGAAGCTGCTGCTGACCAAGTCCAAGTCCGTGCCAGTGAAACTGAGCCGCCAGGAGTGGCACACGCTGATCGTGCGCACCAAGGCCGACGAGGTCGAAGTGATCATCGACGGCAGCGCCGTGGGTTCTTTCAAATCCGAAGGCATCTCCCACGAATCCAAGACGCTGGTGAGCCTGACCACCAACCGGGTGGACGTCGTCTATGACGACTTCAGCGTCAAGGCGGCGGCAAAGTAAGGCGCGGTGTGGTCCTTTGGCAAGCGAATGGGGGCAGGCGAATGAATGCTGTTTCAGTTTTGCATCCTTCCCATTCGTTTGCCTCCATTCGCCTGCCACAATGCTTGCGAAGCCGCCAGGGCGATTCATATCAAAGGTGCCATGGGCCACTGTGGCAGGTCAGGGCGTGTCCGCGCTTCCGTAAACACCCTTGTAAGCCTCAGTGATCCGCGCCAGCCATTCGCTTTGATCCATCGCCCAGTACTGGGTGGAAAAGATCTCCACCTCGCGGTGGCCGGTGAAACCGGTGGCGTCCACCCAGTCTGAAATTTCGCGGATGGGAATGCAGCCTTCACCCATCAGGCCGCGATCATTGAGGAAATCGGTGGTGGGGGTTTTCCAATCGCAGATGTGGAAGGCAAAGAGACGCTTGGTGTCGCCAGCGCGCTGGATTTGGGACTGCAGCTCAGGGTCCCACCAGACGTGATACACGTCTGCGGCGATGCCGAGGTGGGCCGGTGAGCCCAGGGCGTCGCAGATCTCATGCGCCTGGCGCATGGTGTTAACGGCGCTGCGGTCATCAGCATACATGGGATGCAGTGGCTCGATGGCCAGCCTGACACCAGCGGCTTCGGCATCCGGCAGGACGGCGGCAATGCCATCGGCGATTTGTTTACGTGACTCGACCAGGTATTGCCCAGGAACCGCGCCGCACACCAGAACGATCAGGGGCGCGCCGAGAGCATGGGCCTGCTCGATGCACAGGCGGTTGTCGTCGATGGCTTTTTGGCGGTCATTGCCGGAGGCAGCGGGAAAGAAACCGCCGCGGCACAGGCTGACGATGTCGAGCCCGGCATCACGCGCCTGCCTGCCCACATCCGCCGGGTCGCGCCCCTCCAGGTTGTAGCGCCAGAGGGTGATGCCCCCTGCCCCGGCTCTGGAGAACTGCTGGATGCACACCTCGGTGCTCCAGGGTTTGGTGGTCACGGAATGAATGCAAAGTCGGCTCATATGCCAGAGTGAAATGATCAGAGGGATGAGGGCAAGGTGAAATGCCCCTGGCATCACCCCGCCAAGCTGCCCTGGAACCTGCGTCAGCTCAAGCCTGACGAGAAGCAGCAGGACTACTTCGCAGGTTCCGGAGTGGCTGCGGAGACGGAAAAGCGGCCATAATGCATCCTGCCGCCCTGGGTGGCACCAGGGGCGGGCACCCAGGCAGCACTCACGTCTCCGAATCCGCTGTTCATCGCAGCGGTCGTGAGCTTCTGGTTTTCAATGATCGCGACACCATTGAGAGAGACACCCCAGACCCCGCGCTTGTAATCAATTTCCATGGCGAGCTGGTAAGTGGCTCCCGGCAGGAACACCTGCCCTGTGGGGGTCGTCTCCCCGCCGCCGGTCTGGCTGAGCACGCGACCCGTGGCAGAGTCAAAGACCAGGCCAAACACCGGCACCTGGTCGCGGTCGTACACCGCCCAGGAGAAAGTTTCAGGCGTGCCCGGAACGGAATCAATGGACAGATCGGCCTTGGCAGTGATCACGCTGCCGGCGGGAGACGGAGCGGCAGGCAGCCACGCAACCGAGGCCCTGTTCGCTCCGGAAGCGGTTCCACCCACCACAAAAGGAAGGGTTGAACTGGGCTCACGGGCGCCTGAGGCGGTTTCCGAATCACGGGTCATGTTGAGATACAAGCCCTGTTTGTTAATGGTCAGCAACGTGCCGCCAACGACCGGGATGAACCCGTCGGTATAACCGGAGCTTTCAATCTGAATATAATAGTCGTCGCCTTTGAGCGCATAGAAGGATGTGAAGGCCTGGGCTCCGTTGACCGCTCCAGAGTTATAAACGAGGAAGGTCAGGTCGTTGTAACCATTGAGCAGCACGTTGGGGCCGCTGTACAGCCTCAGCACCGACTCATAAACAGTGCCCAGGGTGTCAATATTATAGTTGCCGGTGCTGGTGGGCCGCCAATGATACCAGAGCGAGTAACCATAGTCGTAGCTCTCCCCCACTTCGACAGTCGCCAGCGTGTTGTCATTGTGCGGGGCCTCGATGGATCCATTCACCGGGGTGTACATCAGCAGCTCCGCATTGATCAAATTGTCGTTGATCGGGGTCACCGCCTCATAGGAAGGGTAATTTGCGGGAAACGGAGTGAACAAGGTGGTGGATGTGGTGCTCCCGGTGACATCATCCAGCGTCAATGCCGTGGGCGTGGTGAGGCTCCCGGGAATGCTGACGACGAGTTCGGTATCGTTGGACCGCACAAAGGCGGCCGGAGTGGAACCGAAATGCGCCTTGGTCACAAAAGTAAAATACTGGCCGGAAACAATGATTTGGGATGGAATGAAGGATGCGTAAACCTGGAGGGTGACCCGCGACTGATGAGGTGAAAAATCCTTGATCAACGGCAGCGGCACAGGCTTGGTCGTGAGGGTCACCGGATCGCTGACAACCGAGCCCCCGCCATTAGAGACGGTGACCTCGTATGTGCCCGCGTCAGAATCTTTGACGGAGGCAAAGGTCAGGCTCGCGGTCTTGGAACCGGTGACGGAGGCAGGGAGGGCAACAAAATTGCCGGTCCCGTCATCCTTGGACCATTGGTAGGCAAGCGTCGGCGAACCAGCGGCCTTGACGGTGAAGCTGTTCTTTGTGGTGTCATACACGTTCAGCCCTGCGGGTTGCACAGTGATCGTGGGCACGACCAGCACTGCCAGAGACACCGCTGTGCTGGTGGCCGTGGCCACGGCGTTTTTGGCGATGCAGCGATAAAGCCCCGCATCAGCCAGGGCAAGGTTGGCCAGGTCAAGGTTGGCGGAGGTCTGCCCGACGATGTCCTTGCTGTTCTTCTGCCACTGGTAGGTGATCGTGCCGCCGCCGCCTGCTGCCGCCACAAAATGCGCGCTTTTGCCCACGCCAGTCGTGAACGAAAGCGGTTGGAGGGTGAATTTCGGCGGATCGATCACAGTAACGGAGACCGGAGTCGTGGTGACCCCCGCACCGCCCGGAGACTGCGCGTTGGTAACGGTGACCGAGTAGCTGCCGTTGGTGGCCAGGGCGGTTGCACGAGCGAGGGTAAGAGCCGGCCCCGTGGCCTTCGGGATGGCGACCGAGTCTTTGAGCCACTGATACTTCAGCGTGGGCGTGCCGCCCGCCACCACCTTGAGCACGCCGGTTGCATTCGTGGCGATCATCGTGGCCGCAGGAGGGGTGAGGATCACCGGATAGGAGACGATGGTGACAGCAGCGTTGGTGGTGGTGGCCGCGCCCACGCCGTTGGTGACCACGCAGCGGTAAGTGCCCTGGTGTGCCCATGCCACGGGAGAGATCGCCAGCGTCTTCGTATCCGCTCCAGAGACGGGGCCGCCGTTCACCAGGTTCACATTGTTCAACTGCCACTGCCAGACCAGGACATCCGTGCCCGTGGCGTTGCAGGAGAGATTGAGGGCGGCATCCGCATTGACGGTGGTTTTGGCGGCCGGCTCCATGACAATCTTCGGCACCGTCTGTGTGTCCACCGTCACATGCACGCTCTGGGTCGAACCAAACGAGTTCGTCGCCACAGCGTAATATTCGCCCGCCACAGCAGGCTGGATGGCCGACCAAGACAGGGTGGCTTTGGTTGCCCCGGTGACCTTCGAGCCGTCGCCATGATACCACTGGTAGGAGATCGGAGCCGTGCCAACGGCGCTGGCCGTCACACTTCCAGTTCCGCCCAGGGGCAGGTGCTTGAGCACCGGCGGCTCCTGCGTGTACAGCGGGCTGGAGGTGATCGTCAGGACGGCCGTCGCGCTGGTGGTGGAACCCTTCCCATTGGTGGCCACGCAGGTGTAGGTGCCCGCATCAAACCATCCCACGGCAGGCAGCGCCAGCGTAGCGCCCGTTTGCGCCGGAACCATGGCCGCGCCATTGTGGCTCCAGGCATAGGTGGCAGGCCCCAAGCCGTCATAGCTGCTGGTCGTCACGGCATAGGACACGCCCGTTCCCGCCGCCGCCGTGCTTTTCGCAGGCAGGGGCTGGGTGGTGAACACCGGCTTGTACAAGACCACCAGGACCGCTGGATCGCTGGTGGCCGTTCCCGCCACATTCTTCGCATCGACAGTGTAGCTGGCGGCATCACCAGGCTGGATGCTCGCAAATACAAGACTGCTCGCCGTTTTTCCTGGAATGGCCTTGCCATCCTTTTTCCACTGGTAGGACACTGCCGCATTGCTCAGCGTGGAGACGCTCATGGTGAGCTTGGCCCCCTGGGTCAACGTTGTCAGGGCCGGAGGTTCACCGGTGACCAGGGGAATCAACGGCAGCGGCGCATAGCTGCCGGTGAGGGTGTACTTCCCAAGGCTGCCATAGGTGGAATAGCCGATGACGGGAGGAGTTGATCCCGGCGAGGCAGGGCGCCCCTTGTTTCCCACCTCAATGTAGTAAGTGCCCGGGGCGAGGGCCATCGAAAGAGAGGAGGAGAGGGAAGCCCGCTGCACCGCCGACACACCCAGCGCAGCGCCGGTGGAATCACAGATCGTGACCAGACTGTCCAGGTCCGGGTCCGGCGAATCGACCTGCAGGTTGATGGTCGCCGTTCCACCAGCCGTTTTGAACCGGTAGAAATCCACGTCTTTTGTAGCGCCTATGACGCCGGGTTGGTTGATGGTTCCCAGCACTGAAAGGTCCTTGGCCGTGGCGATTGTGTCTCCCGCGTCATCGGCAATGGCGCCCGCCACGAAACCCGCCTCGGCAATGGTGGCGATGACGATGGCAATCTGGTCTTCCTGGTTGTTGGCGTACGGGTATTCGCCCTTGCTCCACTGGGTGACAATGATGTCGAAAGGCGCGCCCATGATGGCGCCCCAGCTCGTCGGCGTGGTCGTGTCATGCCCGGGATAGTACTCCTCGTGGCCCGACGCCAGTTCAGCGCCGTCGTGATGAAGATCCATCATGTGGCCAAGCTCGTGCGACACCGTGAGGGCCATGTCCGAAGTATTGTAGTTGTTGAATGCCCAGCATGGAACCGTGTCGGAGTAACCTCCCGGTGCATAGGAGCCGCGGTAGCCTTTGAAAACCGCCACCCCGCCCACGCTCCCGCTGAACCAGGAGGAGGTGGGGGTGATGATGCAGCGGGCGCGCTCTCCTGCCGGTGCGTTGTTGTAGCGGTTCACATCGGTGGTCACCGTCAGGTTGAAAGGACGATAGTCCTCCGCCACACGCTCCCACACGTCAGTAATCTGGGCGGGCGTGATCGTCGAACCATTCACAATGGCCGGGGCCGCAACGATGGGGTCGCCGCCGTTCCAACTGCCATCAATGACCGTCTCGCCGTCGAAATCAAGATACAGCACCCCGCGAGACCCAGGCAGCGAATCCAGCACAGGCACGGAGAGTCCAACCCCAGCGGCAGCGACGTCCTTCGGCTGCACGCTCGCAGGTCTTGAGGGCTTCGGAATGCCCACGCAAATCATTGAGTCAATGGGCTTCTTGTTGACGATCACGCCGTCGGCGGTCGTCGTGACCTCGTATCCCACGCGGAGATCCTTCAAGAGAATCTGGCCGGCGACCTTGCTGCGGTTGACGGGATCCTGGCTCAGAGCGAAACTCCCTGCCGTGTCACCCACGAGAACCCCGGCGATACGGTCGTGTCCGTCATTCTGTGTGGAAAGATTGATTACACCTTTGATTTCACCATGGTCGCCCAAGGGCAGTGAAATGTGGTCGCCCCTGCGCAACAGCCTGAGCAGGGGCAGGCTTGCTGGGTCGAGTCTTCCCGTCGCCAGGATGGCGCGGCTTGCCATGCTGGACTCTGGACGAAGCGGCGGCAGCAGGGGTTTGCCCCAGACCGGAGCTGCGAACAAGGGTGTGGATGCAGGCGCGGGTCTGGCTGCTGGCGCTGCCGCTGCAGTCGAATGGGCTGCCGGAGTGCCCGGCGGCTGAGGCATTTGCGGACTCTCGGACGCCCCGCTGCGGTTGACGATCACAGTCGCATGCTGCGCTCCGCTAATCACAAAGCCCCGCCACACCACAGCAATAACAGCCAGTGCCAGCAGAATGACGCCGATGACCTTGGGCTTAGTATTTTGCGAATTGATCATGCGGCATTCTATCGCACTAAAGAATTGGGTTATAGCAAAATCGGAAACATCTTACCCGCCCCGGAATTTTTCTCAATCTGTCTTGACAAAGCTTGTGCATTTGTCTTGTGCAGTGCACCTTCCGGGTCAGACCCCTGGCAAAAAAACTCGACCTTTGAGCCTCCATGCGACTCTTGCGCCCCGTTCCCCTCCTTGCCCTGCTGATTGTCAGCTCAGCCCACGCCGCCATCCAGGCGGACTTCAAGGACTTTGCCCCAAAAAAGGACGGCGTAACCGATGACACCCCGGCCCTGGCCCGCTGCTTCGAAGCGTTGAGCAAGGCCGGCGGTGGCACCCTCACGATCCCTCCCGGGGACTATGCCATGAGTGGAGCGACCAGCATTCCGCTTTGTTCCAACTGCCAGGTGACGGCTGCTGGCGCACGATTTTTGTTACCAGAGACTCTCGGTGACCGGGCGAAAATCGTGCTCTTCACCGGGCAGAATCTGCAGCATTTCGCCTGGCAGGGCGGCGAGTTCATCGGCCACTGCTTTGACTACAAGCGGCCGCCCAACACCTGGGAGCCGAACGTGAACACCCGCATGATCGCCCTCACCACCACGGCGGGCGGAACCACCAACGACATCACCTTCCGTGATGTGCGCTCCAATCGTGTCGCCGGATCGGTGATCAGTGTCTATGGCGCGGTGAAAGCGGGCTCGGAACGCGAGGTGGACACCCACGCAACGAACGTGACAATCGAGGGCTGCTCGCTGATCGACAGCGGCAAATTCATGTGGGATTACGGCCTGCTGTGGCAGATCATGGTCTGGCCCGAAGATTACAAGCCGGACGATCTCGTCATGGCGCAAAAGTACTTCCGCAACGACAGCATTCGCGGCCCCATCACGATCAACGACGGTGAGGACGCCGTGCATTTCGACAACACCAAGAAGCCGGTGCCTGTGAGCAAGAGCAGCGATCCCGGGGATCTCGTGTGCTTCTTTGGCGACAGCCTGCCACGCAATCTCATCAAGGGAAAGGGCTACTGTGTGGTGGAATCGGCTGCGGATTTCGTCAAGGTCAGCGAGACGCCGGGCGGCACGCCGATTAAATTCGAAGGCGGAACCGGCCCCGACGCGAAGCTCATGGTCAACATGCTGGCCGGCTTCTGGGGGCTGTTCGCACCGACTGGCAGCGGTCCCGGCAAGGGCGCCTTCGACATCGTGGGCTGCAAGAACGTGCGGGTGACCGGCTGCAAAATCAGCGCGTTGGGCGATACAATGCACATTCAGCGCAGCGAAAACATCGTCTTCGCCAGCAACCACATCCTGGGCTCGCGCATGGGCGCCTTCTTCCTGGCGGAGTACTGCAAGAATTCCACCATCACCGGCAACCTCGTGGATGGAGGCAACGGTTCACGGGTGATCAGCGTGGAGAAATCCAACGAGGACGTGACGATGACGGGCAACACCTTCCGCAACGGCGGGCGCGGAAGCTGGATCAACCAGCCGAAGAACTTCATTTTGCAGGGCAACATCTTCGTCAACAACACCACCAAGGGCGAACATGATCCCTGGCGCGGGCGGCGCAGCTACCAGACCGGAGATTATCTAGCGTTCCCGGAACTCTACTTCACCCTCTACGAACCCGAGGGCCAATACGGTCAGGTCATCATCAGGGACAACCTCTTCACCACCGGCCCCGAGGCCAGCGAAGCCATCACCTTCGCCCGCAATGGCAGCGACATCCTGGTGGAAGACAATGTTTTCACCGGCCACGCCAAGGGCATCATTGTCGAGCAAGGCGTGAAAAACATCCACTTCCGCGACAATCTGGGTGCCAAGACACGCAAGGTGAAGGCTGGGGAGGAGTCGCTCATGTACCATGGCAGGCCATGAAGGAGGTACTATGGGGTTCACTCGCCGGCAGGTGTTGAAGGGAGCGGCGGCGCTCGGTTTTCCTGCCATCGTCCGGGCCGAAGGTTCGGCCACCGCACCGCTGGATGCGGCGATGACGCGGCTGCTTTCCAGCCTTGGCATTCCCGGTGGGGCGCTCGGCATCGCGCGGGCGGGGCGGCTGGTGTACGCGAAGGGCTTCGGCCTCGCCAGTCGGGAACGGGGCACCGGTGTCGCTGCGGACTCACGTTTCCGCGTCGCCAGCGTGACCAAGCCCATCACCGCCGCCGCGATCCTGCGGCTGGTCGAGCAAGGAAAGCTGAAACTCAATGAACCGGTGCTGCCCCGGCTGGGGTTGCAGCCCTTTGGCGGCATCAGCGACACCCGCTGGGGCCGGGTGACGGTTCACCACCTGCTCAACCACACTGGTGGATGGGACAAGAACGTGAGCGGCGACGCCATGTTCAAGAGCCCGCAAATTTGCAGTGAAACCGGCCTCGCCGGACCTGCGGATGCGCGGACCACGGTTCGGTGGATGCTAGGCCGCAAGCTGGATTTCGAGCCCGGCAGCCGGTTCTCGTACTGCAATTTCGGCTACTGTGTTCTCGGCCGCTTGATCGAGGCTGTGACCGGCAGCAACTATGAAAACGCCGTGCGGCGCCTGGTTCTGAAACCCTGCGGCATCCATCACATGGACCTGGGCCAAAGCCTCCGCCCGCTTTCCGGGGAGGTGAGCTACTACCATTGCGACGGCAGCCTGGGTGACAGCGTCTTCCCCCGGCTGCCTCCCCGCGTGCCATGGCCCTACGGCACCTTCTCCCTGGAGGCCAACGATGCCAACGGCGGCTGGATTGCCAACGTCAGCGATCTTTTGCGTTTCACGACCGCCTTGGACGAGCGGGCGCATTCCCCTTTGCTCCAGAGTTCCACCTTGCAGTCGATTTACAGCGGTGCGGCCCCCGGATCAGGCGGTGGGGGCGAGTATCAGGGCCTGGGCTGGCTGGTCCGCCCCAAGGGCCAGGGCGGTCGGCCCAACCTCTGGCACATCGGCGGTCTGCCCGGCACCAAAACATTGCTGGTGCGGCTGGGGGACGGGTTCGACTGGGCGATCCTTTTCAACTCCCGCCCGGCATCGTTCGATCCGGTCAACCTGCAGATTCAAAACACCATCTACCAAGCGGCACGAGAAATCGCCGCCTGGCCGGACAAGGATTTGTTCAGCTAGCGAAGGGGGGGCGGGAAGAACCGCATTGGAGGCCGTCGAGAACTCTGAAACCACAGAATTCACGGCTGTTTTGCGTTTACGTAGTTAAGTAATACTGAATTTAAGGCTCTCCGAAGCAGTTTTTCGACACGCCCGCTGACTTGGGACACAAAAAAACCGCCCGCCGGATGGTCCAGCGGGCGGTTCTTCAAGTTTGATGTATCAGCCTACGCTTCCTCTTCGCTGTTATCGCGATCCTTTGAGGGGGGCTTGGCACCGCTGACTTGGAGGGGGCGGCCCATGAAATCCTTGTTGGTCAGTTCCACCACGGCGCGGCGCGCCTGCTCGATGTCGGCCATCGTGACGAACGCAAAACCCTTCGAGCGCTGGGTGCGGTTGTTGACCACCACCTCGGCGCTGCGAACCTGGCCCACGCCATTGAAGAGTTCGGTCAGGTCGCTCTCGGTGGCATCATACGAAAGGTTGCCCACATAGAGGCGCTCGGAGATGACGTCAGCGGGATTGGGGGCCGGGCGAGCTTCGCGTTCGCGAGGGGGACGGGGCGACTGTCCACCGGCAGGACGGGCATCACGACCGCCGGAACGCTGTTCCGAGCGGGCGGGACGATCCTCGTTGCGGTCAGGAGGCGTGACTGCGGCGGGCCGGGGTTGCGTCTTGGCTCGGGGCTTGGGCTTGCCGAGCAAACCGAAGCTGATGGCGGACAGGAATTTCTGGAAGCCGCTGGGCTGCGGCTCACGGCGCGTCACATTGTAGTGACCACCGCTGTTGGCAGGGCGTTCTTCGCTGCGTGGGCGGCCACTGCGTTGAGGGCGGCGGCGGCGGCCCTGCCCGCCGGCTTGGCGTGACTGGGTATCGGACGAATTATCAGGCATGATGTGTGTATGGGTTCGGTGCTGTGACGCTCCATTGCAGGGGCGCAGCCGGGAAAGGGAGATACCCCCTCGCGCCTGACCATCAGGCGGCTGAGGGGCTCTCCAGCACCGCCAGACAGGGCGATGCGGTGGCCTGCGCTCCAGGGAGCGGTGTCATGCTCAGGGGATGCGGGCCCGCCAAAGCGAGGGTGCCTGCTGCCGTTCAACGCTGCAAAGGGTCCGCCCACCAGTTCACTCAACGGTCCAGAGACGACAGGGCGCGCGGTCTGCAATCGAAGAAGGCGCATCTAGAATCTCGTGATAAGTTAGTTTGGGGAACCTCAAAGCTAAGCGCTCTGAAACATGACGAGGTAAGGGTAGCCGGGGAAGGACCAATGCGCAACCGGTCATTCTCTGTTCCGATTGTTTCCCGGCTGCCCTTGTTTTAGGAAGCCTGCGTGAGCAAATCCGCCGGTCAGTGACTCAGAAACTTGCGCTTTGCCACCGTCTTGGATAGCCTCGGGCTCCATGAGCAAATTTCATCTGCCCTCTCCAGCTTGGCTGTTGCTGGCTCTCATGGCGGGAGTGGTCTCCCCTGCCCCAGCTCGCACCTGGAGTTCAACTGACGGTCGGCAACTGGAAGGCGACTACGTCAGCGGCACGCCAGATGCAGTGACAGTAAAACTGGCGACAGGGCAAACCGTGGTCATTCCCCTCAACCGCCTTTCTGAGGCGGACCAGCAGTGGGTGGCGGAACAAAAACCCGGTCCCAAGGTGGCGGGCAAGCCGATCGAAGGCCCGTTCGGAAATCTGATCACCGGCGACTGGGCTTTGTCGGAATTCGGCGGGCTGCCTTTTGCCCTTTTCGCGGGGAAGGATATGAGCTCCGGGCAAAAGCTGCCCCTCATTCTCGCCCTGCACGGCAAGAGCCAGAACAATGACAACGGCAAGCAGGTCTCCGGCTGGATGAAGTCCTTTTCCAAGGCGGAGAACTACACCGCCCACCCCTGCATCATCGTCGCGCCCCTGTGCTACCAGCCCTTTGGCGGCACCGGCGGCGGGTGGCACGACAAGCCGGGCGAGCAGGCCCTCGCGCTGGTGAAGGCCCTGCTCAAATCGTTGCCCATCGACAGCAAGCGCGTTTACATCATCGGCCACTCCATGGGCGGCTTCGGCACCTGCGATCTCATGGCCAGGCAGCCGCGCCTGTTTGCCGCCGGCATTCCGGTCTCAGGGTTCGGCGACGCGAGCGAGACGGCGCAGTTGCAACGCAAGCCGCTCTGGTTGCATCACGCCGCCGATGACAAGACCGTAGCGGTGGATGGCTCCCGCGCCATGGCGAAGCTTCTGGAGCGCTCCAAACCCTTCAAGTACACCGAATACCCCACTGGCGGCCATGGAATTCCAGGCATGGTCTTTGACGACCCCAAGGTGCGGGACTGGCTGTTTGAGCAGGGGCTGAAATGAGAAGGCACGGCCTAGGCCCCCAGGCTCAGGTACTCCTGCACCGTGTAGTTCATCGCCCGGCGCACCGGCGGGAAGGCGGCGGAAAGTTTTTGCAGCACGTCGTGCAGCGCAAACTCGTCGGCCAGGGCATGATGGCTGGCGGCCTGCAGGTGGCTGACCACGACGCCTTCGTAAAAGCCCACGTCCGGTGCGCCGCGACGCTCCGCCCTCCGGTGCAGGAAGGAGGGGTACAGGCAGGTGAGCACGAGGAACTGGTTCGCGCACTGCACATGAATGAAAAAGCGCTCGGGGCCGCGCGCGCTCTCCAGGGCGTCAATGTAGTCGGCGCTGTAGAGGCTGGGAATGTCCGTCGTCGAGTTTGGCGACAAGGCGCCGGGCGGCATTCTGAACTCCGCGCACGCCACGGCAACATAATCGGCCACCTCCGGCTCCTCGACGCCGATGCGCTTCAGGGTGTGGCGCACCACGACCGAGAAAAACAAGGCGGGCGACACCGCCACGGCCCCTTGTTTCATCACCACCGCTTCGAACAGCTTGGGGTGGTCCAGGATCGGCTGCACCGAATCCGGGTCCTCGCAAAGCGATTCCAGCCCTGCCCGCCCTCGCTCCGTGCTGCTGAGGGATTCGACGATGAACTGCCAGTCGGCAGGGGTGAAACGATACCGGCAGCCAGAGGTTGGGAAACGTGTCATAGGGTGTGATGTTGTTGGCAGCAGACATCCTAGCATTGGGCGTGCCAAGATGCCGCTGGAGGGTTTGACGCGCGCGGCCGCAGATTTCTTCACGAAGAAAAAAAGGCGGATATTGGCGCTAATATACACACTCACACCGCATTTTGCAAACCGCAGGCGGGGTTTGTTCAACGGCATTGCACCTTGAGCGGTTCCGCATAGTCGGCCCACAACCGGTCCAGCAGGGCCGCGTCCGCCTTGCCATCCGTGACCACCAGCCGGTAGCGCGAAACGTACGGGCGGCTGGGTTCGATGGCCCAGTCGCCGTCGGCGCAGGGCGTCACGCTGATCTGCGGATGTTCCGGGCTCAGCCGCATGGTCTGCGGGGCGCGAAAATTGTCGGGATGAACAAGCACGGCAATACCCGTGGGCTCTGTCTCAATCAGCCCGCCGAGGTGAACCCAGCGTGCTTTCTTGCCATCGCCGGAAGCACGGCCGGCACCCTCGCTGGTCAGCAGGGTCGCAGCCTCCGCTTGATCCCAGGCGCGGCTGCCGCGCACGCCGAGACCGCCATAGGGGTAGCTCGGAAGCTTCAAAGGATCGCTGCCAGCGCAGGTCTGCGTGGAGATCAGGTCAATGAGAAACAAGGGCTTGCCGCTCACATTCAGAGAGGTGGCCGTCACCTCCCAGGTTTCGTCGAGCACCGGCACTTCGTCACCGCTGGTGTGGTCGATGAACTGGTGCTGGCTCACGAAGCCGCCCTGCACCGGCCCGCTCCAGGTGCGCAGCAGTTTCATGAAGCGCACCTCGCCCGTCAGTTCTCCGCCTTTGGCCTTGCCCATGTTCCAAAAGTCGGGCTCCCGGCCTTGGAACACCGTCCTGGCCCATGCCAGCCACACGCCACGATGCCAGGAGTGATCCGGCGGGTGATTGCCGGTGACGACTTTGCCGGAAGGCGAAAAGATCGGGTGCAGGTGCGCGCCATGGGCATAGAAATCCGGCACGCCCTGCGGCAGCTCGCCGGGGTCGGTCTGATAGCTCATCAGCGGCAGCACGTTGACGCCCTCGTGGGCGATGAAATTCACCTTGTCCGCCCGCCTGATCACCTCCACGCCCACCGGAAAAATGGTCTGCTCCCTGGGCCCGACGGTAAAGGTGGCCGTGCTCCCCTTCCTCAGCTTCGGCAGCACAAACACCCCGTGCCCCGCTTCGTCGATCTGCAAGGGCAGCGAAACGCCATCGGCACCGGTCAGCGACAGTTCGCCGCGCAGTTCCTTCGGGGCGATGAACGTGACAACGGCCCCTTCCCGGTCAGCAGTTCCGCCCTGCACCACGATCTCCGCCGCTCCGGCTGGGAGCATGCAGGCAGGGAGCAGCAAAGCGAAAAGCATCTTCATCATGGGTCTATTGATGAACGCGATGCCCGCTCTTGTCTCTTCCCGAAATATTCCAACACAACCCATGACCGGGCGTAATGCCATTGCGAAGCTCCCAGGCTTTCGATACAACCAAACCTGCACTCATCATGAACACGATTACAAAGGCGGCAGTCATCGCGGCGACGACGTGGATCATGAGCCTGGGCTCCCCCCATGCCGCTGAATCCTGGGCACAGGTCGATGCCGCCGGAAAACTGGCCAGACAAAACAATCATCGCGAAGCCGTGGAGGCGCTCAAGCCTCTGCTGGCCGATCAGGACGCCCCGGGCAAGGTCCTGCAGGAAGCCCTGGCGCTGGCGGTCAAAAGCAGCGTGTCCCTGGGCGACAACGCGGGGGCCGAAACCCTGATCGAAGATGCGGCCCGGATTCATTCAGGCAAATGGCAGGTGCTGGAGGCCGCAGGCAAGGCGCTGGAGTCCATCAATCATTATGGGCAGATTGTGGACGGGAGATTCACTCGTGCGGGTGGCGGCGGCTCCCGACGCCTTCCTTGGGGCAGGCCGGGCCAGGGCCAGTGGGCTTCGAGCCTTCAGCGTGACCACGTGCGCACCCTGCAGTTGCTGATGGCGGCGCGGGACAAGCTGCCCGCCGACGCCGAGCCGCAGGAGCGGGGGGCCTTGTTCGATGAACTCATCGCCGCCTGGAGACAAGGCACCGGTGATCCCTGGAAGCTGCAAGTGCTCACCGATTTGAAAACCCTCCCGGAACCAGAAGCGCAGACCTACGGCTTTGCGAATGAAAGTCGCGGCTACCCGATGGACGCGGATGGCAATCCCATCTTCTTCTCATTGCCCAAGAGCTATGAAACCGCCGCCAATGATGGCGAGCGGCTGCGGTTTGCCTTGCAGGAATGGGGCAGCCTCGGCCCGGCAAACGCCATCGTCGCCAAGGACCGGCTGGCACGGCTTGGGGCGTCGTGGTTCGGGGTTCACACCGTGGCCGGTTCCATCGGTGGCCAGGGCACTGAAGAGGAAGCCAGACAGGCGGGCGGCATTGCCGCCCTCCATACGCTTGCGGACGACGAAACCGTCGCCCGCCTGGCAACAGGCCCCAGGCGCTTCAAACTGCCGGCCGAATACGCATTCATTCCACGCTTCCGCGAAGTCGCTGCCGCCGCCCCCACCATGGGGCCGCTCGTTGGTTTTCAAGTGGGCGGTGTTGCACAGGCCGCCGTCCAGCAGGTGGTGGAGGAACTGCGCGCACGCCATCAGTTTGAAGCCGCTGCCGCCGAATTGAAGCGCGCCATCGAGAACGAGAGCGACAAGGGACACAGGAAGAACCTGACTGCTCAGCTCGACCAGATCATCGGCAACAAGGGGACCTTCGACAGCAAGGAGGCCCAGCCCGCAGGGATCAAGGCCAGGCTGCCCCTGGTGTTTCGCAACGCCGCCCAGGTCTCGCTTACCGCCCGTGAGGTGAAGGTGGGCCAAATTCTTGCGGACACGAAGGACTACCTCAAGTCCAAGCCCGCAAACCAGGACTGGAACAAGGTCAACCTCTCGGGCATCAGCCGGCGCCTGCTGGAAAAGAACGGCGGCCAATACCTGGGCAAGGTCGTCGCCGAGTGGAAGCAGCCCCTGGAGCCCGCCGCTCATCATTGGGACAAGCGCATCGAACTGGAGACGCCCCTCACCCAGGCCGGTGCCTACTGGGTCGAGGCACGTTTTGAGGGCGGGGAGACCACACGCGCCCTGCTCTGGATTGAAGGGCTCACCATTGTCGAAACCAAGCAACCCACCGGCAGCCTGTACTTTGTCTGCGATGCGGTCACCGGAGCGCCCGTGCCGGAGGCGAAGGTGGAATTCTTTGAGTACAAAATGGAGTGGAAGGATTCCGCCGTGTTCCGCAAGCGTCCGGGATACGAGTACACCTTCAAAGAATCCACCGGCGTCACCAATGCCCAGGGAGTCATCAAAACCGACCATCACACCATTCCTGAGGACTACCAATGGCAGTGCCTGGTGACCGCCCGTGATGCCGCAGGCCGCATGGCCTATTCCGGGTTCGAAGGAAACTTCAGCTTCGGCCCGTCGATCGAAGACAATGACGGCCCGCGCATCTATGTCATTACCGACCGTCCCGTTTACCGGCCCGGCCAGGAGGTGAAGTGGAAATTTTGGGCGCGCAAGGTGGGCTACGATCCCAGGCTCAAGACCAACGAGTATGCCGGAAAGGCCTGCGAGGTCATCATCACCAATCAGCGCAACGAAAAGGTGCTGGACAAGGAATACCGGGCGGATGATTCAGGTGCCGTCGAAGACACGCTGAAGCTGGCGGATGACGCCACGCTGGGCAGCTACCAGATCAGCATCACCTTCGACAAAAAGCAGGGTCCCTACGGCAACCACAGTTTCCGTGTGGAGGAATACAAAAAGCCGGAGTTTGAGGTGAAGGTGGAGACACCCGAGAAGCCCGTGGCACTGGGCGACAGCTTCGAGTTCAAAATCAAGGCCGACTACTACTTCGGCGGCGCAGTGAAAGAGGGCCGGGTGAAGTACAAGGTTTCCCGCACCGCGTACACCGACCACTGGTTTCCCTCCGGTCGCTGGGACTGGCTTTTCGGGGCCGGTTACAACTGGCGCGGCCTGAGCTACGGCTGGTACCCAGGCTCGCAAAACTGGTGCGTCTGCGTGCCGCGCTGGCCATGGATGACATGGCAAAGCGATCCGCCAGAAGTCGTGGCCGAGGGCGAAGCTGCCATAGGGGCCGATGGCACGGTGAAGGTGAAGATTGATTCCGCCCTGGCCAAGGCGGTGCACGGCGATCAGGACCACCGTTATGAGCTGGAGGCGGAGGTGACGGACAACTCGCGCCGCACCCTGTTGGGCAACGGCAGCGTGCTCGCCGCCCGCCGCCCCTTCGAGGCCTATGCCTGGCTGGATCGCGGCTGGTACCAGACCGGTGATGCCGCCGAATTGAGCATCTCCAGCCGCACGCTCGACGGCAAGCCCGTCACCGCCAGCGGGAGGTTGCGCGTGCTGAAATTGAGCTACGCTGCGGACGGCACCCCGCATGAAGAGGAGGCGGCGGCCTTTGACATCAAGACCGGCGGCGAAGAAGCCACCACGCAAACGCTCAAGTGGTCGGGCCCCGGCCAGTACCGCCTGGCGATCAGTCTCAAAGACCAGGCCGGGCATGAGAGCCAGACCAGTGTGTTCACTGTCGTGCGTGGTGAAGGCATCAAGGACACTGGCTTCCGCTATGATGATCTGGAACTCGTCACCGCGAAAGACGAATACCAGCCCGGCGACGATGTGGAGGTCCTGATCAATACCAACCGCCCTGGCAGCACCGTGGCGCTTTCCGTTCGCGCCGAGAAGAGAGGCGACCCCGTCTGGTTGCACCTGGATGGCAAGAGCGCCAGCTATCACTTCAAACTCAGCGAGGCGGACCAGCCCAACATTTTCCTGGAAGCCTATACAGTCAGCAACGCCAGGCTGCACAAGATCACCCGCCAGATCATTGTGCCACCTTCCAAGCGCATCGCCACCGTGGAGCTGACGACCAGCAAGCCCACCTACCTGCCGCGCGACAAGGCCTCGGCAAAACTGGTGGTCAAGGACCAGAACGGCAAGCCCTTCGTCGGCCAGGTGGTCATCACCGCCTATGACAAGGCCCTGGAATACATCTCCGGCGGCAGCAACCAGGAGGACATCCGCCCCTTCTTCTGGGGCTGGACACGCAACTTCTCATCGCAAACCACGGAGGTTCTGCACGCCCTCGAAATCGACTATGGGAGGTGGACGGGCAACGCGCTGCATCTCAGCGGCCTGAACACCTATGGTGGCGGGAACACCTTTACTGGCGTGACGGGTGGCGTGACGACCGCGACCATAAGCGGCGCCGCAGGTGTGGCCATGGCCCCTGCCGCCATGCCGGCAGAGGCCGCGCCGAGCCCCAGAATGTCGAAAGCGATGGACCCTGTCGATTCGTTTGCCAGGGCCTCGGGCCCGGCGGCTCCCGAAACCGCTCCTGTCATGATCCGCAGCAACCTCGCCGACAGCGCGGTGTGGCTAGGCAGCGTGACGACCAACGAAGCAGGCGAGGCCAGCATCGACTTCCCCATGCCGGACAATCTCACCACCTGGAAACTCAAGAGCTGGGTCATGGGGCCCGACACCCAGGTGGGCGAGGCCGTGGTGGAAGTCATCACCCGCAAGGACCTGATGGTGCGGCTGCAGGCCCCGCGCTTCTTTGTGGAAAAGGATGAGGTGACCATCAGCGCCAATGTTCACAACGAACTGGACAAGGCGCAGGCCGTTGAGGCGCTGCTCGAAATCACCGGCAGCGGAGCGAGCTTGCTGCCTCTTGAAGGAGACAAGCCGGCAGGACTGCATGAATCCATCGCGGCGCACTCCGAACACCGCTTTGACTGGCGCTTGAAGACCACGGGCTCGGGCAAAGTCACCGTGCGCGTCAAAGCCCTGGCACAGGCCGACTCCGACGCCATGGAAATGACTTTCCCCGTGTACGAGCACGGCACGCTGAAGACCGACTCATGGAGCCTTGGCCTGCGCCCCGATCAAGCCAGCGGCGCGCTCAGCTTCACCGTGCCCGAAGATCGCAAGCCTGAGATGACGAAGCTCGAAGTGCGCTGCTCGCCCACCCTTGCCATGGCATTGGTGGACGCCCTTCCGTATTTGTCCGGCTATCCCTATGGCTGCACGGAGCAGACCTTGAACCGTTTCGTGCCCACCGTGGTCACGTTGGGTGTGTTGAAGAACCTGGGCCTGGACCTGAAGCAGGTGCGCGAGAAGCGCGTGAACTTGAACGCCCAGGAAATCGGCGAGGCGCAGAAGCGTGGCCTGCGCTGGCAGGGCAAGGATGGCAACGGGCGGCCGAAAGAGGCCGTGTTCGACGAGGAGGAGGTGATGAAGATGGCCCACGCGGGCCTGGAACGCCTCGCTGCCATGCACAACGGCGACGGCGGCTGGGGCTGGTTCCCCGGCGGCCACGAATCCTCCGCTCATATGACCGCCCTGGTCGCCCACGGCCTGCTTGTCGCCAAGGCCGCCGGGCTGAAGCTGGACGAAGATCTCTTGAACAGCGGCCTCCAGTGGCTGCAAAACCATGAGGCCGAAGAAGTGCGCAGGCTGCAACTGCCGGAAAAGGACGAGCATCACAAGAGCAGGCCCGACAACACCGACGCCCTTGTTCATTCCGTCCTGGCGCAGGCGGGCAAGGCCTCTGCGGACATGCACAAGCCGCTCTATGAGCATCGCGGCGATCTTTCTCATTACAACCTGGCCCTGCTCGGTCTGGCCTGCGATGCCATGCACCATGCCGACGAGCGCGACATGTGCCTGCGCAACCTGCGCCAGTTCCTCAAGCAGGACGAGGAGAACCAAACCGCCAGGCTGGAGCTTCCCGACAACGGCTGGTGGTGGTGGTACGATGATCCCATCGAAACCCAGGCGACCTTCTTGCGCCTGCTGGTGACGGCCGAACCCAAGAGTGAGCTGGCCCCGCGCCTCGCCAAATACCTGCTCAACAACCGCCGCAACGGCACCTACTGGAACAGCACCCGCGACACAGCGACTGTCATCGAAGCGCTGGCCGCGTTCATCAAGGCCAGCGGCGAATCGAAGCCCGACATGCAGCTCGATGTCCTGGTCGATGGCGTGGTCAAGAAACAGGTCACGGTCAGCAAGGACAACCTCTTCAGCTTTGATGGAACGCTGTTGCTCGCAGGCGACGAACTCAAGAGCGGCAAGCACAGCCTGGAGTTCCGCAAGCACGGCGGCAGCCCCTTGTATGCCAACGCGTACCTCACGCTGTTCAGCAAGGAGGACATGATTCCCGCCGCTGGTCTCGAGGTAAAAATCGAGCGCCGTTTCTACAAGCTCACCGAGCAGAAACAGACCACCAACGTGAGCGGCTCGCGCGGCCAGGTCATTGCCCAGCAGGGCGTCAAGTACAAGCGCACGGAACTGGCCAGCGGTGATGCCCTCATCAGCGGCGATCTCGTGGAGGTGGAACTCAGCGTCGAAAGCAAGAACGACTATGAGTACCTCCTCATCGCCGATCCCAAGCCCGCCGGCTTCGAGCCGGTGGAGGTGCAGAGCGGCTGGAGCTACCAGGGCCTTCCCGCTTTCAAGGAGTTCCGCGACGAAAAGGTGGCCTTCTTCGTCGAGCACCTGCCACGGGGCCGGTTCAATCTGAGCTACCGGGTGAAAGCCGAGATCCCCGGCAAATTCAGCGCCCTGCCCACCAAGGCCGAAGCGATGTATGCGCCCGAGCTGCGCGGCAACGCCGCAGAGTGGAAGGCGGTCATCAACGACCGCTGATTCAGCTTGCGGAGCCCAAACTCGGATGCCACCCGGCCCTTCCAGATTGCGGCTGGTGGTGGGCGCTTCAAGACCTGCCCCCCAAAAACCTCCTGGGCGGCCGCCTCCATAGGGACGGATTTTTTTCGTGCCAATACCAATGATTTGGTCTATGGCCTCAAACCTAGCATCCATACGCCCTATGAGCAATGAAACCGCCGCCAAAGAGCCTGCCGAAAATCCAGGCGTTGCCAACGAAGCCGACCTTCCTCATTGCGTGGAGGACAATGGCTTTGCCAAGATCCCCGTCGATCCGCCCAAAAAGAGCTCTCTGGTGCTGGACTTCGCGGACGTTGACCCGGATGAGGAAAAGAAGATCGACCACACCCTCGTCTTCCACACGCTGGGCTGCTCCGGCGACGCCGCGCACCTGCAGTGCGGCCATATGGTGGCCGAGTCCATGGCAAAGCAGGAGGCCTCCTTCCTCTATCACCTGGGCGATGTCGTGTACAAGCCTGACGCCACGAAATCGGACCTGCCTGCCGACCAGCACAACCTCTACTTCCACCAGTTCTACACCCAGTTCGCCAGCTACAAGGAAAACATCTTCGCCATCGCCGGCAACCACGACGGCAAGGCGGCGAAGCACGGCGAGACCGACGCCCAGTCGCGCATCGGCCATTTCCTGGCCAATTTCTGCGCCCCCAAACGCGGCGTTCCCGACGATGCGAAGGACCCTGAAGGCGGCAAGCTCGTCTCCAGCCGCCTGACCATGAACCAGCCCTATCCCTACTGGCGGCTGAAAACACCCGTGGCCAACGTTGTGGGCCTCTACGCCAACGTGGTGAACGGCGGCCAGTTCGACAATCCAAAGAAGGGCTCCACCCGCCAGTACCAGTGGCTGACGGACACGCTCACCCATCTCCACGAGAAGCGGCAGGAGCAAAAGAAAAAGTGCGAGCCCCTGCACGCAATCATCCTCGCCGTGCACTACCCGCCCTACTCCGGCGCGACCAATTTTACGCAGCGCGGCGACCCCACGCTGAGCGTGCACGACAACACCGCCGCATGCAGGCCCATCGCGACATGGCTGGAGGAAGCGTTTGCCGAAACCAAATGCTATCCCGACCTCATTCTTTCCGCTCACGCCCATCTCTACCAGCGCATCACCTTCACCTGTGCGGACGGGCGTGAGATTCCCTGCATCATCGCCGGCAGCGGCGGCCATTCGCCTGTGGAGGCGCTCTTCAAGCCCTGTGCGGAAGGCTCCAAGCCAGGGCCCGCCAAGCCCACTCCTTTCCCAGTGGTGCTTCCAGGCAAGTACCAGTTCCCCAAAGGCTGCAGCGCCCAGGTGGAGGCCTATGATGAGACACACTTCGGCTTCATGGAGGTGACCGTGGACCTGCATCACCAGCAGGTCCGGGGCACCTTCTTCGCCGTGCTTAACGATGACAAGCAGCCCCATGCCAAAGACGCTTTTGCCCTCGACATCTCCACCCACAAGGTGACGACCGTGAAGGTGGAGGGGCCCTGAGGTGTCCTTGCATTCGTGCGCCGCGCCCCCGCCAAAGATCGCTGACAAGATCAGCGCAAAGCTGCTACAAAGCCCGGCACCGCAGCGTTTGATCAGGCCCATGAAGCTCCTTTTCGCCACTGTTCTCTCCCTTGCCTGCCTGGTTCACCTCTCCCATGCGGCTGATACCAAGCCCGCGCCCAAAGGACCGCCCGCGCCGGGCTGGAAATCCGTGAAGCCGCAGACTCCGGAGGGCTTCACGCTGAAGACCATCCTGGTGGAGGCCCATCCTGAGCACAACGTGGAGCTCTACGTGTACGTGCCGGACAAGGACGGCACCTGGCCCTGCATTCTGGACATCCACGGCGGCGGCTGGAAGGCGCGGCAGGTCGAAAACGACAAGCCAATGATGGAGCGGCTGGCGCAGCGGGGTTTTGTCACGGCCCTGGTGAGCTACCGCCTTTCCACCGAGGCCAAGTACCCGGCGGCAATCAACGACTGCAAGGCGGCGCTGCGCACCCTGCGCGCTCATGCCAAGGAGCTGAAGCTGGACCCCGAGCGCATCGGCTGCATGGGCGGCTCGGCCGGCGGCCACCTTTCCGGCCTCACGGCAATGACCAACGGACTCAAGGAATTCGAGGGCTCCGGGCCGAACCAGGAGTTCCCCAGCACGGTGAAGGCCGCCATCGTCATGGCCGGCGGGATGGACCTCGTGGCATCGAACAAGGAAAAATCAGGCGAAGGCACGGTGCTGTTCCTCGGTGCCACCTACCAGGAAAAGCCCGACCTCTACGTGCAGGCCTCGCCGCTCGCCCATGTGCGCGCCGGCGTGCCGCCGACCATCTTCATCGAAGGCGAAAAAGACACTCTCAAGATCGGTCGTGCGGAGATGCAGGCCAAGCTCAAGGAGCTGGGCATCGAAACCGAGCTTTACACCCTGAAAGGCGCGCCCCATCCCTACTGGATGAGCCAGCCCTGGCTGGACGAAACCGTGGCCATCGCCACCACCTTCTTCAAGAAGCACCTGGGCGAGCCTGCGGAGAAGTAAGCGCGCCCTTCCACTTTCTTGCGAAGCCTGGGGTTGCGATGCGCCCCCGCCCAGTGCAATAGCGCCTATGCAGCGTACGGCAGTTCTCAATGTTGTAGGCCTCACGACCCGCCTGGTGAGTGACGCCACACCGAACATTCGCGCCTTTTTGGAGCGCAACCAGATTGCCAGGATCGAGCCGGTGGTGCCGGCGGTCACCTGCACCGCCCAGGCCACCTACCTCACCGGCAAGCTGCCGCGCGATCACGGCGTGGTGGCCAACGGCTGGTACGACCGCGAGTACGACGAGCACCGCTTCTGGAAGCAGAGCAACCACCTGGTCCAGGGCGAGAAGCTCTGGGAGGCGCTGCGGCGGGTGGAGAAGGAGTTTACCTGCGCCAAGCTGTTCTGGTGGTTCAACATGTACTCCAGCGCGGACTACTCGATCACCCCGCGCCCGCTGTACCCTGCGGATGGCCGCAAGTTCTTCGATGTCCACACCCAGCCCATGGGCCTCCGCGAACGGATCAAGAAGGACCTGGGGCCCTTCCCCTTCCCCAGCTTCTGGGGCCCGGGCGCCGGCATCAAATCGAGCATCTGGATCGCCAAGTCCGCGAAATGGGTGGAAGAGAAGTGCTGGCCCAGCCTCTCGCTGGTCTATCTGCCGCACCTGGATTACAACCTCCAGCGCCTGGGCCTCGACATGCCGGCCATCCAGCAGGACCTGCGCGATATTGACGACGTGGTGGGCGACCTGATCCGCTTCTACGAGAACCGTCACATCAAGGTGGTGCTCCTCTCCGAATACGGCATCACCAACGTGGACCAGCCCGTGCACCTGAACCGCGTGTTCCGCGAGAAGGGCTGGCTTTCCATCAAGGATGAGCTGGGCCGGGAGGCGGTTGATCTGGGCGGCTCCAAGGCCTTCGCCATCGCCGATCACCAGCTTGCCCACGTGTACGTGCAGGATCACACGATCATGAACGAGGTGCGAGCCGTCCTGGAGGCCACGCCGGGTGTGGCACAAGTGCTGACCAAGCAGCAGAAGTTCCTCAGCGGCCTGGAGCATCACCGCTCCGGCGATCTCGTCGCCATTGCGGACAACCGCTCCTGGTTCACCTACTACTACTGGCTCAACGACCGCAAAGCCCCCGACTACGCCCACTGCGTGGACATCCACCGCAAGTGCGGCTACGACCCGGTGGAGCTGTTCCTCGATCCGGCCATCCGCTTCCCGAAGCTCAAAATCGGGCTCAAGCTCGCCAAAAAGCTGCTCGGGTTCCGCATGCTCATGGACGTGATTCCGCTCGATGCCATGCTGGTGCGCGGCAGCCATGGCCGCGTGCCCGAAGACCCGCAGGACTGGCCGGTTCTCATTGGCGAACTGCCCAACCTGCCCCGCTCAGGCATGTTGCGGGCTCACGAAGTCTTCGGCCAGTTGTACTCGCACTGCTCCCGTGGGCACGGGTACCAGGGAGTGGGGCTGTGAGCGGACGACCGGTCCGCCGATCGCCATAAAATCCACTCGCCCCCAGGCATTGCGTCGCTATGGGTGGGCGCGTGAGTTATCAAGTCTTCGCCCGCAAGTATCGCCCCAGGACGTTCGCCGACGTGCTTGGCCAGGACCATGTCGTGCGCACCCTGCGCAACGCCATCGCCCAGAACCGCCTCGCCCATGCCTACCTCTTCGTGGGGCCGCGCGGCACGGGGAAGACTTCCACGGCCCGCATTTTCGCCAAAGCGCTCAACTGCCCCGGCGGCCCCAGCGTGGACTTCAATCCCGATGATCCTCTGTGCATAGAGATTGCCGAGGGCCGCAGCCTTGACGTGCTGGAGATTGACGGTGCGAGCAACAACGGCGTGGAGCAGGTGCGCGAACTGCGTGAAAAGGTGGTGTACGCCCCCACCCACAGCCGCTACAAGATCTTCTACATTGACGAGGTCCACATGCTCTCGAACGCCGCGTTCAACGCGCTGCTGAAGACTCTCGAAGAGCCGCCACCGCACGTGAAGTTCATCTTCGCCACCACCGAGGCGAACAAGATCCTGCCCACCATCATCAGCCGCTGCCAGCGCTTCGATTTGCGCCGCATTTCGGACCCGGTGATCGCCAACCACCTGCTGCACATCGCCAGGCTGGAAGGCATCGAACTGAACCAGAAGGCCGCCTACGCCATCGCCAAGGGGGCGGATGGCGGCATGCGTGACGCACAGTCGATGCTCGACCAGCTCGTGGCGTTCTGCGGCGACAAAATCGTGGAGGAGGATGTGCTGGGCATGTTCGGCTTCACCCCGCAGGAGGCGGTCAGCGGGCTCGCCTACCACATGCTGGCGCGTGACACCGTGGGCGCCTTGCGCTTCGTGCATGACCAGAGCGAGGCTGGCAAGGACCTGGGACGCCTACTTGCGGACCTCATCCAGCATTACCGCACTCTGCTCGTTCATCAGGCCGATCCAGAGGCGGCGACGGAAAATCTTTCCCCTGAAATGGCCGCCGACGTAACGCAGCAGGCGGGCATGGGCACCACCGAGCAGATGCTGCGCATCGTCGATGGCCTGGCGGAAGTGGACGCCCGCATGCGCTGGGCAAGCAACAAGCGGCTGCATTTTGAGCTGGGCGTGATCCAGGGCGTGCAAAGCCTGGCCGAAGTCTCCCTCAGCGAAGTCATTGACGCCATCGACAAGGCGGGCGGCGGTGAGGAAGGGGCTGCCGCCGCGTTGCTAGCCCGGCGGACCGCCGCGCCCGTTTACGCGCCCCGAGCGGCGTCTGGGCCCGAGCCAGCCGCTCCGGCCCCCAGACCCGCACCCGTTCTGCAGGCCGAAGCATCCGCGCCCGTGCAGGCCCCTGTGGCACCGGCTGTTGTGGTCAAGGAAGCCGAGCCCGCCCCCATTCGCCCTGCGGAACCGGCGTTGTTTGAGCGGCCTGCGGCATCCCCGGCGCCGCCTCCCGCTCCTGCGGTTGACACTAGCAAGCTCTGGGCGGCGATTCAGCCCCAGGTTCAGCAGCAGAGGCCGTTGCTCGCCCATTGGGTGCAGACCGGCACCCAGACCGGTTTTGCACGCGGCGTGGTCACCGTCGGCTTCCCCACGACGGAGGCCCACTCGCGGGACAGCCTTTCCCGCGAGGTGACCCGCAAGTACCTCAGCGATCTGCTCAGCGAGGAGGCGGGGCAGGCCGTGCGGCTGGAGCTTGTCATCGACAACTCCCTGCAAGCGGCCCCCGAGCCTGAATTCTTCCTCGGCCTCCAGGAGCCCCCGTCTTCCCCTGCTCCCGCCAAAGCCCCTGAGCCCGAACGAAAACCCGCCCAGCCCGAGGCGCCTGACACGTCCGCCAGCGACGCCTTCTACAACGACGAGCTGATCCAGAAGGCGATGGAAATTTTCAAGGCCAAGCTGGTGGCGGCCCCGTAGCGCCCCCTGCACCATCGCTTGACAAGCCGGGCGGGAAATGCGAATAAGGACACTGTCCCATACTTTTTTGAAATCAGCGGGCCTGACAGACCTTTGCTGATCCTCCTTGTGCCGCACCAACTCCCGCGTTTCATCCAAGCCCATGCCTCCTTCACAACGCATCCTGGCCCTGCGCCGCGAGATTGATCACCACAACCGGCTCTACTATCTCGATGCCAAGCCCGAGATCACGGACCAGGAGTTCGATGCGCTGCTGCGCGAGCTGCAGGCCCTGGAAGCCGCGCATCCTGAGCTGATCACGCCGGATTCGCCGACGCAAAAGGTCGGTGGCGCGCCCATCGAGGGATTCACCCAGGTGCGGCATACGGTGCCCATGATGTCGCTGGACAACACCTACTCGGAGGACGAGCTGCGCGCCTTCTACCAGCGCGTGCAGAAGGGCCTGGGACGGGAGGAGGTCGCCTGTGTGGTGGAGCCCAAGGTGGACGGCGTGGCGGTGACCCTGCGCTACGAGAACGGCCAGTTCAAGCTGGGGGCGACACGCGGCGACGGCGTCACCGGCGACGACATCACCGCCAATTTACGCACCATCAAGCGCCTGCCGCTGACCCTGCCCGAGCACGGGCCGCAGACTTTCGAGGTGCGCGGAGAGGTGTTCATGACCAAGGCGGGCTTTGCCAGGCTCAACGAAGAGCGCGACGAAGCCGGCGAGCAGCGCTTTGCCAATCCTCGCAACGCGACGGCGGGCACGCTCAAGCAGCTCGACCCCCGCATCGCAGCCAAACGCCCGCTCGACATCGTCCTCTATGGCTTGGCCGATGCGGGAGATGCAGTCCTTAATTCGCACAGCGAGGTGCATGCGCTGCTCGACAACGCCAGCCTGCGCAAAGCCGACCTCGTTTGGCACGCCAGATCGGCGGACGATTTGGTGAAGGCCGTGCGGGAGCTGGATGCGAAGCGCGCCGCCCTGCCCTACGAGACGGACGGTGCGGTGATGAAGGTGGACGCCTTCGAAGACCAGCGCGAACTGGGCGCCACCTCCAAGGCCCCGCGCTGGGCCATAGCCTACAAGTACCAGCCGGAACAGGCCGAAACCAAGGTCTTGTCGGTGGACATCCAGGTGGGGCGCACCGGTGCGCTGACCCCGGTGGCACGGCTTGAGCCTGTTTTTCTCAGCGGCTCGACCGTGAGCAATGCCACGCTCCACAACTTTGAGGAGATCGAGCGCAAGGACATCCGCGT
>CAINXC010000091.1 GCA_903854655.1 uncultured Verrucomicrobiota bacterium
CGCGTGAATGTGGACCCGCGGCTGTTCCTTTCCACCAAGCCCACGAGCCTGCCGCCAGTGGAGGCGGCCTGGTATCGCGACCAGGGTCCGGAGCAGTTGAAGGCCACGGAAAAGAGCGCCGGCGACTACCTTGCCATGGCGCTCAAGCCGCTTTTCTCAGGCACCTCAGATCCCCTGCCGGCGATCACCTTCCAGGCCATGGATGGCGCCACCAACCTGCCGCTCACCGCCGAGTCCAAGGAGGTGCATCTCCTGGCCGAAATGCACGGCCAGGCCCCCGTTGCCGCCAGCGAGTTCGCTCTCGTTGTGGGCAAAGAGGCGAATTCCAGCGTGATCCTGATCAACAGTGTGGACGACAAGCAGGAGCGCCGCCCCCAGGTGCTGTTCCCAGGCGAAGCCAGCCGCCCCTTTCCTCTCCCCCCGGCCCAGGCCGTGCCCCCTCCCAAGGTCAAACTGCAGGTCAGCCAGGTGGAGGTGCAGGAGGTCAGCAGGTCAGGACCGCTGGTCATGGTGCTCAGCTTGGGCGCGGTGTTTGCGCTAGCGCTGCTGGGGCGGAAGTTGATGAGGCGGTAGGATTCGTCAACTGCCTGGAAGCTCCGGCACGTTGAGATTTCGGCAAATGGACCGCCCAAGGTGCTTCTTGATTTCAGTATGGCGCGGAACGCCTTCTTTGCGTCCGGTGAGGGGATTGCTGTAGATCGAGTGGCTGGCACCCTCACGTAGAAGCTGGCAGCCATAAGCCTCCAGATGCCTGACCAGATCACGGCGCTTCATGCAACGCAAAGTTCCAGTTCCTGAGCATTGGGATCAGCGGCGCGGACCTCTTCACGGTTCAGTTCGAGAAGCAGTTTTACAGCCTCCCCCAGGTCCGCAAGACACTCCTCCCGCGTCTCGCCCTGCCCGTTGGCACCAGGTACTTCCAAGCAGGTGGCCCAGAAGCCACCTTCGTCAGGCTCACCTTCGTGAACAAAAGCGGTAAACTGCTTCATATGCGGGAAGGTTAGGACAAACGACCACAAATCGCAACAGGCTTAGGTCATCTGGGACTCGTTGCTTCGCCAGCCTTGAACTCGAAGGTGCCCACCGGATGGGAACCCACCACGCAGCCCGGACTTGCTATTCACCCATATTCCCATATGCTCACCCATATATGAAAACTACCCTGGAACTCCCAGACGCCCTCCTCATCGAGGCCAAGGCGGTGGCGGCGAGGCGGCGCACAACGCTCCGCGCCATGATAGAACACGCGCTACGCCGGGAAATTGGCGGCGCTGAGGTCGGCGGGACTGCCGCAGAGGGACTCACCGAGATCAACGCCTTCGGCTTTCCAGTATTGAAACGCACGTCCAAAGGACTCGTCACCAGTGAACAGGTCTATGCCCTGCTGGAAGAAGAAGACGCATAGACCTGCCGACGCCTCATGCACCTCCTCGATGCCAACGTCCTCATCGCTCTTGGCGATCCGCTTCACGTTCATCATCACCGCGCGCAGACTTGGTTTCACCAGATCCCCGCCCGTTCCTGGGCCACCTGCCCGCTCACTGAGAATGCGTTTCTGCGAATTCTTGGCCAGCCCGCCTACCCGCAGTCTCCTGGACCGCCTGCGGTCCTGCGTCCCCTGCTCCAGCAAATGTGCTCCATGCCAGGGCATCAGTTTTGGCCGGACTCGGTGTCTCTGCTTGACCCCGCCCTCCCAGCCGCTCTGCCGTTGGCGAAGTACCTGACGGATTTCTACCTGCTCGCCCTCGCCATCCACAGGAAAGGCGCACTTGCCACCTTTGACCGACGCATCGATCCAACACTGATCGCCGGAGGCCCTGCCGCCTATTTCGTTATTCCATGAGAATGCCAGTGGCGAGCCCTACTTCGCCGGCAGCACCTGCACCGCGTCGATGTGCACATTGCCTTTCGCACCGGCGGTGCGGAAGATCACGGAGGCTTCTTCGCCGGCCTTGAACTCGAAGTTGCCCAGCGAATGGAAGCCCTGGGGCAGTTCGCCGGGCTGGGTCTGGTCCACGGTCAGCTTGGTTTCGCCGCCGGCGCTGAGCACGGTGACGGGGGCGCTCTTGGCGCGATTCTCGTGCGGCTGCCAGAGCACGCGGACTTCATAGCGGCCGCTTTGTTTCACGGCAAAGGCGAAGCGCGCGGAGGCGCCCTTGTCGCTGCTGTAACGGTAGCCGTCGCCCACGTAGTTTTTGAGGTTGTCGCCGGGGGTCCATTTGCCGGTGAGCTCGGCATCGGCGTCGTCAATGACGATGCCTTCGAGCGTCTTCGGGTCGATGAAATCGTGGGCGATCTCGGGGAGCTTTTTGGCGTTCCCTGGCAGGTAGAGCGGGGCTTCCAGGTTGTCGCGGCGCATGGCGCCGGGCTGGCGTATGAGGTCCTTCAAGTCGTCGAGGTACTGGTCGTACACGCCGCGAGGTGTCGTCTGGTGTCGGACGGTGAGATAGGCCGCCTTGCCCACCACCTCGCCCATCATGCCGCAGGTTCGCATCACGCGGATGGTGCCCAGCGCTTCGTGGGTCACGGAGATGCAGCGGCCGGCCATGAACATGTTCTCGATGTTCTTCGAGTAGAAGCAGCGGTAGGGCACCGGGTAGCCCTGCTTCTTGTCCACGCCCTTGCCAAACTGCGCGCGGCTGATGAAGGGCGCACCCTGCGCGGCGGGCATGTACTGCTCCTTCGGGTAGTGCAGGTCGAGATCCCAGGTGGTGGGCACGCAGCCATCGGTGAACTGGCGTTTGCCGACGATGTCATCGGGCGTGAGCACCACGTCGCCTTGCAGCAGGCGGCTTTCGCGAGTGCCGCCAATGTAGGCGAGCCACTGCATGTCGTAGCTGCTGAACTTTTCCGGCGCGAGCGTGCGCATCGCGGTGAAGGCGCCGAACACGGCGCGGAAGTTCCAGTCGCGGATCAATTCCAGGTCGTTGAGCGGGTGCCGGTCGAAGCCGCCCTCCCAGAACCACTCGCCCGCCAGTGAATCCTGCGGGCTCTCCATCGGCGTGTAGCCCAGGTCGAAGCCTTTCAGGTTGGCCATGTTTTTCTTGCCCACGGGCTCCATCGGCTTGGGCAGCGGGAAGTCCGCCAGTTTCAAGGGCAGCGCCCAGGGCGTGTCCGGCCAGGGGTGGGGGCTGGCGGTCTTTTTGGCCACCCACATGTTGCTCATGCCCATGTGGCCTTTTTCCAGCATGGTGAACTCCGCACCGGCGAGCGCGCCCACCGTGCCGTGGCCGGTGGCATCGCAGAAGAACTTGCCGCGAATGCGCTTCTCGGCGCCCGCCTTCACATCCAGGGCGGTCACGCTGCGGATCGTCTTGGTGGGCCCTTCGTTCAGCTCCGCCTTGTAAACGTGATGGCTGAGCATCAGGTCGATGTTCTTTTCGGCGCGCACCGTGTCTTCCTTCAGCTTGTCGCCGAACTCCTCCGGCCTGCCGGGGCTGTTGGGCGCACGGTCGGCAAACTCCTCGACAATCTCGCCCAGGTGCGGGTAAAGCCCGCGCCGGGTGCCGCCCATGGCCCACACCTGGATCTCGCTGGAGCCGTTGCCGCCGAGCACCGGGCGGTCCTGGATCAGGGCCACCTTCAATCCCTGCCGAGCGCCGCTGATGGCCGCCGCGAGACCGGAGTAGCCGCCGCCCACCACCACCAGGTCATACTCTGCGGATTCCGGCGCCTTTTCCGGCAGGCCCAGCAGCTTGCGGCGCAACTGGTTGGTCTGCGCGTTGTCATTCGGCGGGGTGAAGTCAGGATCGCTGCTCAGCAAAAGGGCGTCGCAACGGCCGTCAAAACCGGTGAGATCATGCAGCGTCAGTTTGGCCGTGCCGCTCTTCAATTCGATCTCGCCCGCGTTGTCCCATTGCCAGTCCTTGCCGGTCTTGCCGACCTCGGCACCTGGAGCCTGGTCGTTCACGCTTACGCTGAAACGGCCCGGAGCGCCGGGAACATCCCACGGGCCCACCCAGTTCTTCGTGCGCACCCACACCTTGTACTTGCCCGCGGCAGGCACCTGCACCTCCGTGGTCGCATCCTTCACCGGCCTGCCCAGCCCGTGCGCCATCAGGTAAGCGCTGCCCATGATGTCGATGAACTGCGTGTCCATCACCCAGCCGCCAGGGTCCTTGAAGGACTCCGCTTCCACCCACACCTGGGCGCCCTGGGTGAACACGGGGGAAGCAAGCAGAAGAGCGGCGGCGAGGCGTTGGAGGGCTTTCATGAAGGGGCGGGATGGTAACAAGGGGTTCAGCTAAACGCAGCTTCTTTCTTGGCAACACAGGATTGCGCTCTGCAACTTGCCATGCGCCCGCATCGTCTTATATTTTCGCATGAAAACCCTGCTTGCCGCCGCTTTCGCCCTGCTTTTCACCGGTCTTGCCGCCGTTGCCGCCGGTCCTGAAAAGATCACCGACATGAAGGCGGCGCTGGCCAAGGCGAAGACGGAGAACAAGCTGCTTTTCCTGCAAATCGGGCGGGCCGACTGCGAAAACTGCGAGGCCCTGCGCACCCTGGTGGCCAAAAAGAAGGTGGAACTGCCGGTCGCCAAGTTTGTCTATGCCGACGTGAACTGGGACGATTCCACCACCCAGAGGCTGTTCCGCCACAAGTTCAAGGTGATCGGCGACACGCTGCCCTTCGTGGTGGTGGCCGCCCCGGACGGCACCCAGCTCGGCGCCCACGCCGGACCCGGCACCGCCGATGATTTTGAGAAGCTGATCCACGACGCCTCCAAGAAGGTGGCGGGCCCCAAGTCCTAGCGGAAGGGGGAAGGCAAACCTCCCAGCTCGCCCCGTGCCTGCCTTTTGGCCTCATCCCTTGTCTCGCTCATGAACACACCCGCCCTCCGCTGGATCCAGCGCTTTCAGAACGAGGAGACCGTCAGGGAAATAGTGGCCGCCATTACCTCCGCCTACATCGGTGAATTTGGCAAGCTGCGCGACAGTCTGCAGCAGCTCGAAAGGGAGGGGGGAGCCGCATGAAATTCGGCCTTTCCGATCAGACGCTGACCCAAATTCGGGCGGTGTTGTCGCAGTTTCCTGCGGTGGAAAAGGCGGTGCTTTACGGATCACGGGCGAAGGGAACCCACCGCCCGGCTTCAGACATCGACCTCACACTGCTGGGCGAGGGGCTTACCGAAGGAATGATGGGCCAGATCGACAGCGAGCTGGACGACCTTCTGCGGCCCTGTCGCTTCGACCTCTCGCGCTTTGCCACCCTCAC
>CAINXC010000092.1 GCA_903854655.1 uncultured Verrucomicrobiota bacterium
CTCGAGCCGCGTCTATCGGAGCTGGCGATCCTCGTCGTCGCGCGTGCGTGGACGGCGCAGTACGAGTGGGCGGCGCACAAGCGCGAAGCGTTGAAGGCAGGGCTGGGCGAAGAGATCATCGCCGCAATCGCCGCGGGCAGGCCGCCGGATTTGAGCCATGCGGATGAGCAGATCGTCTACGCGTTTGCGCGGTCGGTGGTGCTGACGCGCGGTGTTGATGACGCGCTGTACGAGAAGGCGCAGGCGATGTTCGGCGACCGGGCACTGGTGGAGCTGGTGGGCATCCTCGGCTACTACACGCTGATCGCGATGACGCTGAACGTCTTCAGTATCGACGGAGGAGCGTCTGAGCTGAAAGACCTTTCAACCTAAGAACGGACCTAGATGCGTTCGATCGCGAGAGCGATACCCTGGCCTACGCCGATGCACATGGTAGCCAGCGCACGACGGCCGCCGGAACGCTGCAACTGATGCGCAGCGGTGAGCGCGATGCGTGTTCCGCTCATGCCAAGAGGGTGACCGAGGGCGATGGCGCCGCCAGTCGCGTTGACGTGGTCGGCATCATCGGGAACACCAAGCTGGCGCAGGCACACGATGCCCTGGCTCGCGAAGGCCTCATTCAACTGGATCCAGTCGAAGTCACCGATGGTGAGCTTGAGATGCGCCAGCAGTTTCTGCGTGGCGGGAACGGGGCCGAGGCCCATCACACGTGGAGCGACGCCTGCAACAGCCATCCCAAGGAAGCGTGCGCGTGGCTGCAGGCCATGCTTGACGATGGCTTCTTCGGACGCAAGCAGCATGGCGGCGGCACCGTCGTTGATGCCGGATGAGTTGCCGGCAGTCACGGTTCCGCCGGTAAAGAGTGGGCGCAGCTTGGCGAGTGCTTCGAGCGTGGTGTCGGGACGTGGGTGCTCGTCGGTGGAGACGATGACGTCTGCCTTCTTGACGCGCATGGTGACCGGCACAATCTCTTCGGCGAAGAAGCCTTCCGCTGTAGCGCGGGCCGCACGCTCCTGGCTGCGCAGAGCGAAGGCGTCCTGATCGTCGCGCGAGATGTTGTAATCGCGGGCGACGTTGTCACCGGTCTCAGGCATGGAGTCCACGCCGTAGAGTTCGCGCATGCGCGGGTTGACGAAGCGCCAGCCGACGGTGGTGTCTTCAGTCGCGACGGTGCGTTGGAAGGGCGTCTCCGCTTTGAGCGTGACAAAAGGCGCGCGTGACATCGACTCCACGCCCCCGGCGATGGCGAAGTCCATTTCCCCCGCAGCGATGGCGCGGGCGGCCGTGCCAACCGCGTCCAGGCCCGAGCCGCACAGGCGGTTGAGCGTGACGCCGGGAACGGTTTGCGAAAGCCCCGCAAGCAGCAGCGCCATGCGCGCCACGTTGCGGTTATCTTCGCCGGCCTGGTTAGCGCAGCCGAAGAAGACATCGTCAACGGCATCCCAGTCAGCTTTCGGGTTGCGTTCGACAAGCGCCCGCAGCGGAACTGCGGCAAGGTCATCGGTGCGGACACTGGACAAGGCACCACCCCAGCGGCCGATAGGAGTGCGTACTGCATCACAAAGAAAGACGGATCGCATCACCTTCTATTGTGCACGATGACGCAGCAAGATCACGAGATGTCGACCTGTTTGGTATTGCGCAGGATGCGCCGCACCTTCTTCGGTGAGATCTTGAGCCGCTTGGAAACCAGCGTGACGTTGTGCCCAAGGTTGGTCCAGACTTTGGGGATGACGAGCTCGGCAAACTCTTCCTGCACCTGCTGAAAGGTCTTGTCGCCGAACTGCCCGTCAGACCACAGCTTCAACCGCTCATCGACGCGCGTGGACTCGAGAATCTTCGCCTTCAGGTGACGCAGCTCTTTGTAGAGATGGTCGCGGTCATCTTGGCTCAGCAGCGCGGCGCCCTTGGCGGCAAATTCGCGCGCCACTTCCCAATCCTGAAAGTAGTCCGATGCGGCTACGGTCCCGCGGATGATGTAGGACTCGGCGAGCAGGCGTTTGTTCTGAGTAAAGTGTGCGAGCTCGACGGCCTCGTCTGCGTGGCGTACGGCGGAGTTGGCGTGCAGGGCAATGTCGCCGGGTTCGCCGAGTTGCTCGTCCGCGCGGGCCAGCTCGACGACAGCCAGAGCGATCTTGGCGCGGGCCATCAGGATGTGGTCGTGCTTCTCTTCGCCCAGTTTAAAGGCGCTGGTGGCTTCGCAGGCCGCCTGGTCGATATCGCCGCTCTCCAGGTGCAGATGAGCGGCGTTCACCAGCACGGAGCCGGTACCGCCCTGGTGATGCTGCAGCGCATAAATCTCGCCGGCGCGACGGAGTAAGTCTAGCGCTTCGCGGGCGATCTGCAGGTACTGCTCATGGGTAGCCCCGGTGGCGTGGCCGCCGGCCTTGCGGGGTTGCAGATCGAGCGCGATGAGCCGCTTGACATAGGCGGCATTGACCAGCGCGCGGGCAAGGTTAGGGTGGCGCGGATAGCGCTCGGAATAGATCGCGATCGCCGCTTCAAAATGATGCAACGCGAGCGTGTACTCACCTGACCGTCGCACAAAGCGTCCGCGGGCCGATTCGATGTTTCCCAAAGAAAGCGCGTGCTGGGTCGGACGAAGAATCTCCTCTGCCTCATCCAGCAATTGGAAAGCATGTTGGCGATTTCCTTTTTGGAACGTGAGCCAGCTTTCATGAATCTTGGTGACAGCCACCAGCCGTGGCGCCTCGATCTCTTCGGCGATTTTGCGGGCGCCAACGATATGCAGCAGGGCTTCTTCGTAGTCGCCGCGTTTGCGCAGAGCGCGACCTTTCCAGAAGTTGGCCAGAAAGACGAGTGGCTGTGGAAGCACGGTATCGGATGCGCGCAGGACGAGGTCCAATATGGCGATCGCTTCTTCAGACTGCTCCGCTGCCAGGCAGCGATAGGCTTCGGCCATGCGCAGCTTCAGGAAGTCGAGCAGCGTGAGCTGAGCGCGATCGATGCTTTTGACTTTGGGCAACAG
>CAINXC010000093.1 GCA_903854655.1 uncultured Verrucomicrobiota bacterium
ACGCCTCCTGAAATTCCGGCCCCTCGTCCGCCATCGGCACGCAGGTCGTCGCGCCCACCACCTCGCCGCCCTCCAGCACCAGCGCCACCAGGCTGCGCGGCGAGTTCAGGTAGCTCTTCAGGTACTCGCGCTCGTACTCCAGCGAGCCGTCGTACAGGTACGGGTACTCGCGGAACACCGCGATGCGCAGCCTGCCCAGCCCGTCAATGAAGGGCGCAAGTTCCGGGCCGCGCACTTCGCGGATTTCAAGGTCGGGGCTCAGGGGGGTGTCTTTCATCGGCGGCCGATCCTTGGCTGACAAAAGGGGCCGCGCAAGGAAGATGACCCCAGACCGCCATCATTCAAGGGTGCAGGACAAGCCCCTTCTCTTTAGGCCGCCTTCGTCAACCGCAGTTCGCAGGGCACCTTTGCTCACGGGTGGCTGAAAGGTGTGGTTCGGAGCGGGTCCTTGGGCCACACATGGCTGATCTCGAAGGTTCCGCTGTCGGTCGGATCATCCAGGAAGGACCATGCGCCCGTGAGCGTGCCGGTGGCAGGATCGAGGGTGCCCGAGTACTGGATCACCCCATTGTCCACCTTCGGATCGGGAGCCGGATAGGGAAGCGGCTCCCCAAAGATGACCGCGAAGCGATCCTCCACCCATACGTACTCCAGATAGTCTGGGGCGAAGTTTTGAAAGTACCGGTAGGTCTTTTCAAAATCCATCTTGATCACCCCGTTGTCGAGGCGGCAGGTGCCGCGAACGTCTGCCACCAGATCGCCATCCTGCGCCACTCCGTACCCATACCCCGAGTAGGGCTCATGGATGACGCCGGTGAAGCTCTCTGATCCATCCGCCTGGTGAATCGTGATGGAGAAATCCACGTTTTGCCCGTAATCCTGGCCATCCGTGTTGCCAGCGCTGTAGGAGCCCTGGTAGGTGCCGCTGATGTTGGGCTGCGTGAGGATCTGCCGCGCCATCTGAGCAAGCGAGGGGCCCGCGACAACCGGTGCTGCGTGACCGCCATGCGCGGGACCAGTGCTGGGGCTGGCGGGACCGGTCTTCCAGGCAACCGCCCCACCCGTGGCAAGGGCGGCGGAGACGATAAGGCTCAAGCTGGCTTTCATAGGTGTGTTTTCTGAGGGCTGCAGGCCAGAGGAAGGCCCAATGGGGCGGGCAGCGTGCCTTCTGGCGTATGTTGCTATCAGTTAGAAATCGCACTCCATCATCACTACTGGAAACTCCAGGTCAAAAGGATTCGGTGGCACCCACCAGAGACATGTAACTTTGAAGCAGCGAATGCCGCTTCGATCCGTCATCATCAATGTGCCAGGGTATTGTTTGATTTGCGCCAGTCTGGACTTTGATGCTCACCCAGGAGTCCAGCTTGAAATTCTCCAGATCGATTCCATTCAGATACTTGTTCACCTGATACGCGGGAACCCAGAAAGACTGGGTTCGATCAAGCTGGAAAATGAAGGAATGGATGACCGGCCCCTGGGACAATTCGAAGGGAAGGAAGACCGGGCTCACACTCCCTGGTATTCCTTCCCAGGGTATGGCCTGCCCGCGGTGGTCATAGGATCTGTCAAAAAGCGAAGGCGCCAGACCAACTATTCCGTTGTACAAGGAAATGGGATACTTGTTTTTTGAGTTTTCGAGGATCTTCAACCAGCCGGCGTTTCCTTTATATGGCATCGCCCGCATGTCCCGGGGAGCATTTGGGTTGTCGAAACCAATCACCATCAGAGTCATTCCCCCTTGTTTCCAGGCGTGCATCACAGCGGCGTTCACATCCCTCCATTTTGCGTGGGAGCGAATCTTGTCTTCAATTTCAAACCGCGCCCTGATGGTAAAGTCCGGTTCATAGGGCGCACTTCCGGGATAAAATCCAAGCTGGCCTCCCTTCAACATCCCGGAAAAATCCTCGGGGCGGGGGCTGTTGAAAGTAATTTCACCGTCTCCGTCCGGAAACCCCGCCAAGATGTACTCTGAGCTTGACCGGACACCCAATATCCAGCCCTTCAAATCGATGCTCCTCAACTCGTCCGGCGTTGCTTTGACGGAGGAGCTTTTCTGGGCGGACTCGGTATATGGCTCCTTGGTCAATCTCCATTTTCCGACGCGTTTGACCATCATTCGAACGTCCACGGCACGATCATCAAACGCTTTTGTCAGTGACGCGATGACGCTCTGAGGCGCGGAGTTGCCGTAATCATCATATTTCTTCAGGCGTTCATCACATTCTGCAATACGCTCTGAGAGTTCATCACATTCCTTTTGCTTTGCCCTGAAATTGCCCTTGAGCGCATTTTCGTCAAAATCACCGGCCTTCGAGCCAGGACTCGAACTGCCTGTATTGGTTGCTGATATGGTTGCCATGGATATCGCCGCCACCAAAACCGTGGCAAACACAACCAAAGCCAAGGCGAAGATGCATCCGAATGATAAATTACTGTCCTTTGCCATGTTAGAGTCCCCTCGGCCTGAGCTTGCACGAAATCACGGCAGAAGCGTGTTGATGGCCCCCGCCTTGGTTTCCAAATGCTGAATGATGTCGCGGCGGTAATCTGAAAGAATTTCTTCAAGGCGAGGCTTGAGATGGCTCGAATTCCAGTCGCTCAGCGCCGCCTTGAAGGCCTCTTGAACGGCCTCAGGGGTGGGGTTTTTCGTCAGTTCTTCATTGATCTTCTCAACGCCTGCATCTGCCACCCAGCCTGTGATGTCTGTGGCCGACTCTACGATGACTTGTTTCCACACGGGATTCAGTTTGGTGGCGACGTTTGTCTCAACCACCGTAATAGCCGCATACCTCGCCAGGCCGACTGCGGCGAATTTGATCGCTTTCCGGGAACTTTGGGAAACCGTCGATTCCGGGAGGGCTTTTAGAATCTCCTTCTCGATCTTGGCAACCGAGTCGGCATCCGCCACCAGTTTTTCGACTGGGATGTTTGCTACGGCATTGACCACCACATTTTTGAGATTTTCATCGAAAGACCGGCCCAAATCCTCTGCAATGACCTGCTGGAAGCATTTGATCATTCGCATGCGGGTCTGGGCCTCGACCCCTTGAGCCCAGGAGCGAAGCTCATTTCTCAGGTATTGCGGGTTTAAAATCTCGGTGATCTCTCCAGTCAGCAGTTTTCGAAACTCCTGGTCATCCTTTAGCTGTGTCGCATCGATCCCCCGCTTCAATCGGATCCGGTTTGCCGCCTCCGTGATTTTCGTGCCCGCCGCAGCAAGCTCGGGAGTGCGTTTGTCAAGAAACGACCGGCCCCATTTCTCTATTTGCTCATTGTGATCCCCTTCGAGCTTGGGCTCATAGTCTGCAAAGCGCTCACGTATGTATTGCGACCGCCTCTCCTGCTGCGTCTCGACCACACGAAAATCTGCGGCACGCAGCGGCCCAAGAGGAGTCGATAAAAAAACGGCGCATGTCAGGAATCCGAGCAAATTGCGCATGAAATTCATATTCAGGTGGGTGGGAGGCTCAATATTCAACGGTCCGGCCGGGTGCTCTATTTTTAAAATGATGATCAGTGTGGCAAAAATTCAGTGATCGCACTTTTGCGAAATAGGTTTAGCGCTCTCCCTATCGAAGTCAAGTTTTTAGGTGAAGCGCGTCATTCAAAATGATACGGGTGCTTTGTGTTACATTATTAACAAGGATATCCGGCCCGTCTCCCTTCCTTCGATGTGAATGGAGTGCGAGGGCGAATCGGAGTCGGTTTCATCGGCTTGCAGCGTTTTTGTGGAATGGCCA
>CAINXC010000094.1 GCA_903854655.1 uncultured Verrucomicrobiota bacterium
CCGCGCTGGGCGGAGCCGCGCGCGACCGCAAGCTGGTGGTGCTGCTCTCCTCCACTTGGTTCATGGTCCCCACCATGTCGGCTTATGACCACGAGCACCGTTTTTCCGTGGCCCAGGCGACGCAGGTCCTGCTCGGTGGGGAGCTTGACGAGGGCATTCGCCGCCGCATCGCGGAGCGCATGCTGGACTACCCGGACACGCTGAGGGATCACCCGGCGCTGGCGGCTTGCGCGCGGGCGGCCGCCAGGCCATATGAGCGGGGGCCCCGATGGCGCCATGCATTCCAGCTCGCGCGGCTGTGGTTTCAGGGCGTGAAATTCCAGGCCAAAGATGAGCTTGAGACCATTCGCAGCCTCAGCAGGCGGGCAGAACCGGAACCACCGCAAGCGCTGGCCACCTCCCGTCCCTTTTCCTGGGATCAAATGCTTAGCGAGGCCGACAAATACGCCCAGCCCCCATTCGACCAGCCCAGCGATTCCAAGGAGTATGTGAGGACGGCCCCCCCAGGCTCCAAAGATCAATGGTTCATCGACCTGTTTGGCTTCGACCACAACAAGGGGTGGACGGACCTTGAGCTGATGCTCGACACCCTCAAGGAACTGCGGGCCAGACCCTTGATCATTGCGATCCCTGTCGACGCCTCGTATTACGAGGCGTATGGCAGCAGCCTCGCCGCCGTCCGCCAATACTACGACCACCTGGAAAGTCTCTGCGCCAGGCATGGCTTTCCGCTCGTGCACTTCCCCGAGCATGATCGTGACCGGCACTTTGTTTACAAACACTCAGACTACCTCAGCGGCAAGGGCTGGCTTTTTGTGGACCGGCTGATGGATGACTTCTACCACGACCGATTGCCGTCCTCGGACACCATCGCGGACAGCCGCTGACCGCGCCTACGGAGCTGAGGCGCGCTGAAAGGGATCGCCGCCGAGGAGTTTCTCGCAGAGGTCGTGGGCGGAGAGGAGGCCGTCCTCGTGGAAGCCATAGCGGGTCCAGGCGCCGCAGAAGAAGGTGCGGTTGCCATGGGAGGGGTCGTTGAGGGCGGGCAGTTCGCGCTGGGCGGCGATGGCCGGGAGATCGAACAGGGGGTGCTCGTAGCGCAGCTCCTTGCAGATGGATTTCTCGGGCACGCGGTCGCCTGCGTTGAGGGAAACGAAGTAGTTCACCTTGTCGGAAACCCCTTGCAGGCGGTTCATCCAGTAGTGAGTGGTGGTGGCCACGCCGCCGGGCAGGACATCGGAGCGATAGTTCCAGGCGGCCCAGCAGCGTTTCTTTTCAGGCATGAACTGCGGGCTGGTGTGCAGGTGCGTGAGGTTGGCCTGATACTTGAAGGGGGACAGCAGGGCGGTTTCCCGGGTGGTGGCATCTGCCAGCAGTCGCAGCGACTGATCGGCATGCGAGGCCATGATCACCTTGTCGAAGCGCATCATGCCGAATCTCTCGGTGGTGATTTCCACCGCCAGCGGTGTGCGCCGCACGCTTTTCACCGGGGTGTTCAGGTGGATGCGGTCGGCGAACGGAGGGATCAGCCGCTTCACATACTCGCGCGCGCCGCCATCGACGGTGCGCCACTGGTGCTGGGTGTGCAGCCCCAGGAAGCCGTGGTTGTGCCAGACGCGCAAAAGGGTGACGGCAGGAAACTCGAGCATCTTGTCCGGGGGAGTGGACCATACGGCCCCGCCCATGGGCACGAGGTAGCGGTCGATGAAATCCTGCCCGTAGCCCCGCGTCTCGACGTACTGGGCCAGTGTCATGAATTGAAACCGGGTGTCGTTCAAAGCAGCAACCGCCTCGGTGTTGAAGCGGTTCAACTGCATCAGGAATCGCCAGTGGCGCGGGCTGAGCAGGTTGCGGCGCTGCGCGAAGAGGGTGTTGTAGCCCGCCCCGTTCCATTCCACCCCGGAGGGGCCGTGATGCACGCTAAAAGACATGACGGTCTCCTTGGTGGGCACTTTCAATTCGGCAAACAGGCGCGTGAGCAGGGGATAGGTGACCTCGTTGTACACCATGAAGCCGGTGTCCATCGCCACCTCGCGACCGCCCTCCTGCACGGCAATGGTGTTGGTGTGGCCGCCCACGTGGCCGCCTGCTTCAAAGAGCGTGAGATCGTGGTGGCGGTGCAAAAAATGAGCGCAGCCGAGGCCGGAGATGCCGGTGCCGATGATGGCGATTCGTTCCATAAGAGGGAGGTTGAAAGCAACGGGTGATTCGCGACAGCGCCCGGCCCGGATTCAGGAAAGTGACGGGAGGAAGCAAAAACTACGGGTCAGCCATGATGAAACCGGGTGCCGCGTTGTTCGTAGACTCCGCGCTTGGCAATGGCCGCCCGGTTGATGCACATTGCATCCCTGCCCGGTATGTGTCGGGCGGTTGTGCGCAGGATCCCAGTTGTGGGCCAACAAGGCGGGCAAGCAGGGGGACTGCGAATACAAAAAGGCTTGCGGCATGCTGTCCGCAGCCACGCATCGCCTTCCGGTCACACCGAACTCTGGCAATCGCAGCACTCCGTGCTACGGTTCATTACATGGATTCCACATTGGGTTTCTTTGAAAAACACCTCCATCTCGCCGACCGCATCGCAGCAGGCTATGCCAACATTGCGGGAGTGACGGTCGACGATGTGCAGTCAGTGGCCCGGGAAGCCCTGCATCGGGCCTCAAATCAATATGATCCGAGCAAAGGTCCGTTTGAGCCTTATGCGGCTCGTGCCATCCGCAATGCGTTGAATGATTTTCACTCCAGGCAGGCCCGATATGCTCAGTATGAAGTAGTGATCGAGACGCCGTCGGGTGAGACCACGCAAGGTTCTTTTGTCGAGCGCTCACCCGATCCCCAACAGGATGTGGCATTGATGGTCGGCCGAGTGGAAAGCCGTGAAGTTCTGGAAGGTTTGCTGGCCGCCCTGCCTCCACGAACACGCATGATCCTGGGATGGGTGGCACAAGGACTTAGCTACGCCGAAATTGGCGAGCGGTTGGGCATCTCCAAGCAGGCGGCCCACAAGTCTGCTGCCGCAGCGCTGGATGACCTTCGGGAGCAGCTTGAATCACGTGGCTTCCATGGATTGGACTCCCAGGGCTTGTTGAAATCCGGCAGTCTGAAAGGGTTTCCTCCTGACGCGGGTTGACGATTTTTGACGAAATCCGTAGGTGGACATGAAACCCAGCTTCAACACTATGAGCCTTCCGCCCCAAAACCTTCCCCACAAACGAGATTGTGTCGCCAAAGACGATGACCAGATCGCCTATGAAAACGGATATTCCTGCGAGTGTGTCGAGCGCGGTGTCCAGGCGTTGACCTGGTATGCAGAGGTGAAGCCAACGGGTGGTCGCTGGGATGTGATGGCTACGGCGGGACGTGTTGCGGTCCTTGTGGCGTGTCGCCGCGCCGGGGAGGCTGTGCAACTCGGGGTTGCCGGGCTCGCCCGGATGGGGCAGCCAAGCGCTTTGCTCGTCAATGAAGTCGCCCGTGCCTGGAACCAACACTCCGGACCTGAACATGCCCTGAGCGTTTGTCGCACCTGGGCTGAACATGCGGCGATCATCAACAACATCGACTACTGGCATTCTGTCGCAGCCTATGCAGCCCAGTGCGGCCAATTTGCGATGTGCCTGGAGAGCCTGTTGGAGTGGCTGAAACTCCGCAGCCGGCAGCAACCCTGCGACGTTCTTCTCGACATGGACTTTGTGCCGCTGTGGCGGCACCTGAGCGAGGGTCTGTTAACGCAGGCGGAAGCCAACGCACTGCAATCCCCTCTCTGGCCAAACGATAGCGAAGGGATGTCGGTTCATAATGGCCGCATCAGTTTCGAGAGCTATGCGAAGATGCCATCAAGGCTGCGCGCCATTCTCTGCCTGCAAACCACCAGTATGACATGGCACCTTCGCCCGCATACGGCCCACGCCTTGATCGCCGCCTACTCTGCCTGGCGGAAAGAGACTCGGCTTGCCCACTTCGGGAGTCTTTTGGCTGGACAACGCAAAGTTGTTGCCTTCAAAGCACCAGTTAACACAGAATAACAGAATCACGCTCATGTCTGCGTCCGTTCAACTCCTCGTCATCTGAGGTGCAACGCCTTTTTGGACCACTTGTCGCTTAGTTGAGGTTGAGTTGCTGGGTTTCGAACTGGTTGGGGGTGAGGTATCCGATGGCGGAGTGCTTGCGCTGGTTGTTGTAGTAGG
>CAINXC010000095.1 GCA_903854655.1 uncultured Verrucomicrobiota bacterium
CCCCTGCCGACATCGGCGAGGCCATCACCCTCGCCGCCAACCAGCTCATCCTCCGGGACTTTGGCCGCACTCCGCAGATGGAGGTGCCCGGCAAGCCCTTGGGCAGCGTCCATGGCGATTCCATCGGCGTCCACGCCTGCGACTCCGCCAATGCCTGGCGCAACATGGCGCGTGTCACCAATCCCCGGAACTGCTTCGCCAGCCTCATCCTGGGCGCCCATCAGGTGGCCAAGGACCGCCTGGAGCGTGGCGGCGACTTCCAGCACTGGCAGCCCATGCCCATGGAATACCATGTGAAACAGGTGAAGGCCACCGATCCTGATGGCATCCTGCGCGAAGCTGAGAACGCCATCCGTGGCAACCTTCAGGCTCACGCTGCGGCCATCGTCCATCACTACGGTGAACTCGGCCATGATCCGCAGGGCGTTTTTGACCTCATGCGGCGCTACGCCATCAGCGAAGACGGCGCCCTGCACGCCGAGAAGTTCTACCGCACCTGCACCGATGAATTCGCCAGCACCCGCGCCCCCTACCGCTGGCGTCACCTAGTGGCCCTCGCCCGCGTCACCGCCAGCGAATACGGTCGCCCGGCCCCGGGCATGGCCCAGGCCAGGGAACTCATCAAGGTTCAGGCGAGCTGAGGCGGCCCGCTTCTATCAAACGCTGTTGCCACCATGAAAGTGCTGGTCAAAACCTCGATCATAGCCCTGCTTTGTCGGTTTTTGATCCCCACCCTGTTTGCCCAGGACATGGATTTGACGATGCCAGTGGTCGTCAAAACCGTGCCTGAGGCAGGCAGCAAGGAGGTTTCGCCCGGCTTGGTTGAAATCCGGGTTTCCTTCAGCAAGCCGATGATGGATCAGTCCTGGAGCTGGGTGGCGGCCTGGAAGGATTCCACTCCGGAAATGGAGGGAAAGCCCCGATACGAGGCGGATCAGAGGACCTGTGTGCTGAAGGTGAAGCTGGAGCCGGGCAGGACCTATGGCTACTGGATCAATGCCGAGGGTTTCCACGGCTTCATGGACGAGCAAAAGCATCCCGCCGTGCCTTATTTGCTGGTGTTTCGGACGAAAGGGGAGTGAGACGGGATGGAAAGGCTTCTCGCCTTTTCCAGGCGTGCTAACTCACGATGAACTTGACGCGCTATAATGGACTTGTCACGACCAGGTTGCTCTGGCTGCTTTGGTTTGCCGGAGTGTCGCTTTTCGTTGCGGTGTGGTTGTACCCTGTCAGCACCGCTACCACTCGTTTGGCCGGCCTTGTGCTGCTGGTTGCTGACTGGCTCGGGCTTGCGGCGCTCGTTTGGCGACACCGGCTCCTCCGTTTCGGATGGATCGGCGTCACCGGACTTGGCGCGATTTTCCTGGCAATGCCCGGGCGGCATGTTGTGGATGCGGCTTCGCTTCGCGGTTCCTATGTGGCAGGTCTGCGCCGCTACGAGGGCGTGACCTACCACTGGGGAGGCGAGAGCCCAAAGGGCATTGACTGCTCCGGCCTTGTCCGGCGCGGGCTCATTGATTCCGCGTTCTTGCGAGGTCTCGGCACCTTTGATGCCGGGCTTGTCCGCCACGCGATCTGGCTTTGGTGGCACGACTGCTCTGCTAAAGACCTCGGCGAGGGGCATGGGCTGACCACTCACCTGTTCGACACCACGAGCCTCAACGCGCTGGATCACTCCAAGATCCTGCCAGGCGATCTTGCCGTGACGAGCAATGGCGTTCACATCATGGCCTACCTGGGCGATCGCCTATGGATCGAGGCCGATCCCGGTGCCGGGCGGGTCATCACCGTGCTTGTTCCCTTCAAGAACTACTATTTCGCCCGTCCGATGAACATCGTCCGGTGGAATTTGTTACAACCATGAGCCAGGCAAGACCTATGGCTGCTGGGTCAACGTTGAGGGTTTCCACGGCTTCATGGATCAGCAAAAGCATTCTCGTCGTGCCTTATTTGCTGGAGTTTCGACCGAAGGACCGGTAGTTTCGCACGACCGATCCAACCGATTGCTTATGCCAAAGATAAAGGCTCGTTTGCTCAGGCCCCTTGTGCTGGCCGGATTTGCATGGCTGATCGCTGGCACCTTTTCGTTTGGATACCTGATCATTGATGGGCGGGGCATCTTCAAAGTTGTCGTTCACCTTGATGATAGGGAGAAACGCGCGCCGATAGAAGGTGCCGTTGTCGCTTTAGTCGATGCTGGCAAGGAGGAGGTCGCGGCAAACCCTGACTTCATGCATTTGGCAAAGCTCTTTGAATCATCCATAACGAACGCCGCCGGCGATGCCCTGGTATACTACTATGGCGGGTTCTCTGTGGAATCCGGGGAAGCAACCCGCCAAGTGCGCGGGCAGCTAAAGATCACGAAAAAAGGGTTTCCAGAAGTCAAAGTGGAGTTGTCCGAAGCGCTGGGCCATTCTTTGAAGATCGAGGATCAAAAAGTGCCCCAGGTAACCCTGGGACTCTTCCCGACAAAATGAGCCCCGCCGCCAAGCATCGCATTCAACCTTCCCGATCTATCACCCCATGAGCACCACCCAAGTCCAGCCCTACCTCTTCTTCAGCGGTCGCTGCGAAGAGGCCCTCGAATTCTACCGCACGGCGCTTGGCGCGCAGGTGGATTTCATGATGCGCTACAGCGACAACCCGGACCCGATGCCCCCAGGCAGGCTCCCGCCCGGTTTTGAGAACAAAGTGATGCATGCGACCTTCCACGTCGGCGGCACCACGCTCATGGCCTCCGATGGCTGCGAAGAAAGTGGCAAATTCGAGGGCTTCTCCCTTTCACTTTCCCTGCCAACGGAAGCCGAGGCCAATGCGGCCTTCACCGCTCTTTCCGATGGCGGCAAGGTGACCATGCCCCTTTCCAAGACCTTCTGGTCGCCCTGCTTCGGCATGGTCCAGGACCGCTTCGGCATGGGCTGGATGGTGACGGTGGAGGCAGCATGATATTTTGATAGCCTATCACCGTACGCTTCATGACCATCCGAAGCCAATCGCTGCGGGCATTGATGGCGGTTCTGCTTGCCGAATTGCTGGCGACGGATGCTTGGGCCTATCTTGACCCTCCTCAACCGCCCACGCCAGCAGAAGTCCACAATTCCACCATTAACCTCATCATCTGTTCTGCCTGGATAGCAGTGAGCGTGGTCACGACCGCCTGGATTTGTTGGTGGGGCGTCAGGATGAGGCGGAGGCGGTAGCTGCAGACCCAAAATCACCATGCCCCTGGCCAAAACCTCCTGGTCCCCTGCTTCGGCCTGGAGAAAATGCCAGGCAAAATGGTTCAAAGCCGATGAATGGCTTCCAGAATACAATGATCAGAGACAGCGAAGCAATGATCATCGCTTCGCTCGTAATTGCCGGTGTGGTCGGCGTTCCCGGCGCTCCCATCTATACCGCCAGCAAGCACGCGGTGATTGGCCTGACGAAGTCTACGGCCCTGGAGCATGCCAAGGCCGGCATTCGCATCAACGCCACCTGCCCCGGTGCCATCGAGACCGAGACGCTGGAGGGGTACTTCCGCCAGAACGAAGAGGTCAAAAAGACCATGGTGGCGGGTCATCCCATCGGTCGCCTGGGCAAGCCTGATGAAGTGGCGGGAGCGGTGCTCTGGCTATGCTCGCCGGAGGCTGCGTTCATGGTCGGGCAGTCGCTCGTGATGGACGGCGGGTATACGGCGCAGTGAGGCCGCGCCAAGTGTGTGGGTGCTTGCTCCTGCATCGAATGACACTAAAGTAGCACTTCATGCGAACCGAACTCGTTACCACGCTCAAGCGCAAGGCCACCGAAATCATCGCTGACCTTGAATCCGACCAGGACCCCGTGTTGATTACCCAGCATGGCCGGCCTGCGGCGTATCTCATGGCCGTCGAGGCGTTCGAAACGTTGAACCGGCGCCTCGGCATGTTGGAGGGCATTGCCCGCGGTGAGCGCGCTGTCGAAGACGGGCGCATTGTCACCCACGCCGAAGCTAAAAAACGCATGGCGCGATGGCTGAAATAATCTGGACCGAACCCGCCCTTCAAGACCTCGACGCCATCGCGGACTACATCGCACTAGATGACCCTGTGGCGGCGGCGGGACTGGTCCAGCGAGTCTTCCGACATGTCGAGCAGCTCATGGAGCATCCCGAAAGCGGCTCCCGCCCGCCCGAGATGCGACAGTCGCGCTACCGGCAGATTGTTGAAGCGCCTTGCCGAGTGTTCTACCGCTACGACGGCTCGCTGGTGCTTGTGCTCTACGTGATGCGCGGCGAGAGGCGCTTCCGCAAGACCCGGCTTGCAAGACGTGATCGAGACAGCCGAAGAGACTGACCCTCAACCGCTGCGATTGTGACTCCATCTTCATATGCACAAATCATGATGCGTTCATATGTACCCTTGAAACCTGCTGCGCCCCGGCTATGAGTACCCCATGCCCAAAGGCCCTGAAATCCGCGCTGAACTGGAAACGCTGCTCCGCACCCGCATCGCCGTCATTGATGGCGCGATGGGGACGACCATCCGTGGCTACGGCCTGAAGGAGAAGGACGCGCGCGGCTCCCGCTTCGAGAACAACGAGAAGGACCTGCTGAACAACGGAGACATCCTTTCGATCACGCGCCCGGACGTGATTGAGGACATCCACCGGCGCTTCCTGGAGGCGGGGGCGGACATCATCGAGACGAACACGTTCTCCGGCACCAGCATCGCCCAGAGCGAGTTCTTCGTGGAGGACCCGCGCGAGAAGGGCGGGCGCAAGGACCCCGCGTTCTTCCAGAAGATCATCGAGGACAAGTTCCTCAATGACCTGGCCTGGGAGATCAATTTCGAATCCGCCAGGCAGTGCCGCAAGTGGGCGGACCTGATTGGCGAAAAGACCGGTCGCAAGCGCTACGTGGCCGGTGCCGTGGGGCCGCTGACGGTGTCGCTCTCGCAGTTTCCCGACCCGGAGAACCTCGCGTTCCGCTACGTGACTTTCGACCAGGTGGTGGCGGCCTATAAGCTACAGATTCGCGGCCTGATCGCGGGCGGTTCGGACATCATCATGGTGGAGACGATCTTCGACTCTCTCAACGCCAAGGCCGCGCTGGTGGCGGCGAAGGAAGTCTTCGACGCCGATGGCGTGGAGCGGCCCATCATGATTTCGGCGGCGGTGGGGCGCGGCGGTGAGACGATGATCTCGGCGCAAACGACCGAGGCGTACCTGAACGCGATGCGGCACGTGAAGCCGCTGTCGATCGGCCTGAACTGCTCGCTGGGGCCGGATTTGATGCGGCCCTTCCTGGAGGAGCTGGCGACCAAGGCGGACTGCTTTGTCTCTGCCTATCCGAACGCCGGTCTGCCCAACCCGCTGGCACCCACAGGCTTCGACCTGGAGCCGGTGCACATGGGCGAGTACGCGAAGGATTTCGCCCTCAACGGTTTCGTCAATCTCATGGGCGGCTGCTGTGGCAATACGCCGGAGCACATCGCAGCCATCGCCAAGGCGGTGGACGGCATCGCGCCGCGCCACATGCCGAAGCTTGAGCCGATCATGCGCCTGAGCGGTTCGCTGCCGTTCAATCTGACCACGGCTTCGAACTACCTCATGATTGGCGAGCGCACGAACGTGGCGGGTTCGCCGAAGTTCGCCAAGCTGATCAAGGACGACAAGCTGGAGGAGGCCGTGGCCATTGCCCGCCAGCAGGTGGAGAACGGCGCGAACGTGATCGACGTGTGCATGGACGAAGGCCTCATCGACGGCGTGGCCATGATGACCAAGTTCCTGATCCTGCTGCAAACCGAGCCGGAGGTGGCGAAGGTGCCGATCATGGTGGACTCCTCGAAATGGGAGGTCATCGAGGCGGGCCTGAAGTGCCTGCAGGGCAAGGGCATCGCCAACAGCATTTCATTGAAGGAAGGCGAAGAAGTCTTCAAGCAGCGCGCCCAGACGCTGAAGCGCTATGGCGCGGCGACGGTGGTGATGGCCTTCGACGAGCAGGGTCAGGCGGCGACCTACGAGGAGAAGATCCGCATCTGCGAGCGTGCGTACCGCATCTTGGTGGACCAGGTGGGCTTCCCGCCCGAGGACATCATTTTCGATCCTAACATCCTCACGGTGGCAACCGGGATGGACGAGCACAACAACTACGCGCTGGATCAAGCAGAACCTGCCTGGAGCGAAGGTGAGCGGCGGCGTAAGCAACATCAGCTTCAGCTTCCGTGGCAACAACAAGGTGCGCGAAGCCATGCACAGCGCCTTCCTTTACCACGCGATCAAGG
>CAINXC010000096.1 GCA_903854655.1 uncultured Verrucomicrobiota bacterium
ACCGGTCCTTGAGCAATTGAAGGGTGACTTGTTGAGCTTGGGAGAGTGTGGACATGCCACACTAAAACTTCCATAGCCACTCGCGAAACCAGTTAATTAAGAGTTCTTAACTTTTCTCCGTCTGTTCATGCGTAAGCCCTGCTTCGGGCAAGGCGGCTAGGCGGCTGCAGGCAGCACAAGCTTCGGCTCGGCGGCGATGGCCTTGGCCAGGCCTTCCCAACCACCGGGGCGCTGCATCTGGAAGAGGTTCAGGTACACCGCCGCCTTTTCGGCGCTGTGCGCTGCGAGCAGCGCATCAATGCCTGCCTTGCCCTGCTCTTCTGTGATCTCTTCCGGCAGGGTTTCCACCTCGCCGTTCTTGTGCTCGATGCCCACTGCGTCCAGGAAGGTCTTGAGCAGTTCTGGCTGGCCCTTGAGCAGCCAGAGCTGGATCACCTGTTCGGCCACGTTTTCGTTGGCGCGCAGGCGCAACTGGTCGAGGACGAAGGTGAACTGGTCGTCCTTGTTCTTCCGTTCCACGAAAACGGGCCGCAGCTTGCGGTTCGCCGCCAGGGTGTTGAGCACCATGCGATAGGCCTGCTTGTGCTCCTTGAAGAGGTGATTGAGAATCTCCTGTTGCAAGTCCTTGCTGATGGACTGGATAAGCTGCTGTGCATTCATCGCGGTGAGGAAGGGGGGTCGAAAAAACGGGGCGTCTGCTACCACGCAGCACCTCTGCCCGCAAACCGTTTCTGGCCTGCGCTCAAGACCCCTTCACCCCTCGACGGACGTCTCCCTGCCGGTTTCTGCAGCATCTTGGTTTCAGCGCGGGCACGAACGCCGCACGCCCAGGCACTTGAACGCCTGCCCGGCACCTTGCTCATGCACGATGAACGCCTCGCGGGTGCTGACCGGTATGGGCACGAAACGGCGGATGAATTCCGCCTGTGTTTCGAAAGCCGTTTCATGCGTCCCAGGCTGCGCCAGCCATGCTCGCACGTCGGTGAAATTCACGTCGCAGGTGATGTCCTGGCGCCCAGGATTGAGATACACCTCGGTGCCGGTGAGCCGCTGCTGCATCAAATAGGCGCGCAATGTGCCATGGGGGCGGCGGTGACACAGGGCGGGGAACAGGTCGCCGTAGTCGATGGTGAGCATCGCCCCCTGGTTCCAGAGGGGCAGCCAGTGCATCAGCCACTCATGCGCGGCGGTGGCCACCTCGCAGCGACCGGTGGGCCTGGCTTGGAGGGCGCAGAAGGGCTCAGAGCTGAGAGCCAAAGGCCGTAATTCCTCCCTGACCGTGCCGCCCTCATGACGCAGCCAGACCTCGTGCCAGGCATTGCCTTCGGCCTGAATCAGATCCACGGGGAAGGCGTCGAGCAGTTCGTTGTGGAAGATCAGCGCCTTTCCTTCACAGTCCGCGAGGGCTTCTGGCAGGGTGCTGAACCAGTGCTTCACCCGCCGGCCCAGGCGTTGCTTCTGCTGCTCGATCAGCACCGGGGAGGCATCGACCATGAACACCTGGAAGCGCAGGCGCCGCCACCAGCCCAGGCCATCGAGCACGGCGTTCATCAGCGATCCATCGCCCCCGCCCACCTCGATGATGGTGCGAGCACCGGTGTGCGTGGCTTCGGCGAGCAACCACCGGGCGATGGCTTTGCCCAACAGGGGCGACAGGGTTGCGGAGGTGCTGAAGTCACCCCGCGCTCCCACGGTCTTGATGCGGGCGGTGTAGTAGCCGCGCTGCGGATCGTACAGCGCGCGCTGCATGAAGCTCGAAAACGGCTCTGTCATTGCCAGGCCTTGATCACTTCCTCCGCAATGATTTGCAGGCCCTCCTTCACGATCTCCGGCTTCTGTGAGAAGGTCAGCCGCAGGCACTCGTGCTGGTGCTGCCAGGGCTCCTCCAGGCCAAAGAAGAAATAGTGGCCGGGGATGACCAGCACCTCGCGCGCTTTCAGGCGCTGATAGAGCTCCGCCGCAGTGATGGGCAGGTCCTTCAGCCAGAGCCAGAGGAAGAAGGCGCCCTCCTGGGCATGCAAAGCCCACGGCACCTTGTCGTCCAGTGCTTCGCGCAGCACCGAGACGGCAAACTCAGATCGTTCCCTGTAGAAGGGCCGGATGACTTCCCGGCTGATTCGCAGCAGGGTGTCGTCCTTGAGCAGGGGAAGCATCAGTGCCTGGCCCACGTTGCCATTCGCCAGCGAGACAATCGCATTCATGTTGCCCAAGGCCTTCACGACCTCCTTGTCCGCCACCATCACTGCTGTGCGCACGCCTGGCAGCCCCACCTTGCTCATGCTGATGGAGAAGATCATGCCCGGTTCCCAGCGGGGCTCGAAACCATTGTGGATCACACTCGGGAAAGGGTGGCCGTAGGCGTTGTCCACGATGAACGGAATCCCGTGCTCTCTGGCCAGATCGCGAAGCCGGGCGAACTCTTCTTTGGTGAGCACATTGCCCGTGGGATTCGTGGGGCACGAGACTGCGATGCCTGCGATGTCCGGCGTGATTTTGATGCGGTCAAAATCGACGCGGTACTTGCACTCGTGCGGCCCGGTTTCTTCGATCAGCGCGGGCACGCCCATGAGCATGCCTGGGCTCAGGCCTTGATTGGCATAGCCGATGTACTCCGGCACCAGCGGAAACAAGATACGCTTTTGCCCGGAAGGGGAGTC
>CAINXC010000097.1 GCA_903854655.1 uncultured Verrucomicrobiota bacterium
AACCCTGCCCATCAAGTGCGCCCAGATTGACCGGGCGGCGGCGGGCTTGATCACAGACCTAAAGCAGCGCGGCATGCTGGAGGACACGCTGGTGATCTGGGGCGGTGAATTCGGCCGCACGCCGATGATGCAAAACAACGTTCGCGATACCATCCAGAAGGGTTTTATCGGTCGGGATCATCATCCCTATGCTTTCACCATGTGGATGGCAGGCGGCGGCATCAAGGGCGGGGTCGCTTACGGCGCCACGGATGACATTGGCTATTACATCACGGAGAACCCCGTGGGCGTGCGCGACCTTCAGGCGACCATCCTGCACCTGCTGGGCTTTGATCCCTACCGCTTCAGCTATCGCTACCAGGGCCTGGACAACCGCCTCATCGGCCCCACCAGCGAAGGCAAAGTCGTCAAGGGCCTGCTGACGTAGCCGGCCCGGTCAGAACCGGCAGCCCTATGCCGCCACGGGCTCCGGGGCGGGCAGGGCGAGCGGGCGGACGGCGATGGCGCTAACGTCCACACTGGGCTCTGTGCCTTTGGGTTCACGCCCGGTGCGCTCGCAGAAATCGTGGTAGCTGACGACCTCGAAGCGGTTGTCGTGGTGTTCGATGATGGCGGTCATGCTTTCGACCCAGTCGCCCGAATTGAGGTAGTGAACGTCGCCGATCATTTTGTCCGCAGGGGTGTGGATGTGACCGCAGATGATGCCATGGCACTGCTTCCAGCGGGCGAGGTTTTGCAACTGCTCCTCATAGCGGCCCACGAACCCGACGGCCTGCTTGACCTTGGCCTTGACCCAGCGGCTGAGGGAGAAGCCTTCCTTGCCCCGCCAGCGCCGGTAGTCGTTGTAGATCCGGTTCACGCGCAGCAAAATGTCGTAGCCGACGGCACCCGCCTTGGCAAGCCAGACGTGATTGGTGGTCACATGGTCGAAGCCATCGCCGTGTACGACAAGGTATTTTCCGTTGGGCGACTCGTGGATGTACTCTTCGAGCAATGATAGCCCGGCAAGCTTGAAAGGCAGGAAGCGCTCAAGGATGTCATCATGGTTGCCGCGCAGGTAGATCACCTCAGTGCCTTCCTTTTCCATTTTCTTGAGCACCGTGCGCACGAAATGGGTGTGATCGGGCGTCCATTTGCCACCGCTCTTGAGCGCCCAGACGTCAATGATGTCGCCATTCAAAACGACGCGCTCGCACTCCGTGTGCCGCAGGAAATGGGCGGCCTGCACAGCCTTGGAGTCAGGCATCCCGAGGTGGATGTCTGACATGAACAACGTTCTTGCTTGCAGCTTGGATTTCATGAGAGGGCGGGGGAGTCGAGGGTGGTGGTGGCGTGGGAGAGGGGCATGGCCTGCCGGAGCTCATGTTCAAATTGTGCGATCATCGAGTCCCAGCCCAGGGTCAAGGCTTTCTGGCGGGCGGCATCACGCAGCCCGGGGTCGTTCCAGCGGACGGCGGCGTGACGAACTTCGGCAAGGTAGGTCTGTTCGTCATGGAGCTCTGCGAGGAGACCGTGTTCGCCATGGAGCATGTGCTCATTGGCCGCCGCGTAGTCGTAGGTGACCACGACGAGACGGCTGGCCATGGCCTCCAGCAGCACGTTGCCAAAGGTTTCGCTGGTGCTCGGAAAGATGAAGACATCGCCGCTGGCGTAGTGCCGGGCCAGGTCGGCGCCACTGCGCATGCCGGCAAAAATCCAGTCCGGGTGGCTGGCGCGCAGTCCCTCGGCGCAGGGGCCGTCGCCCACCACCACGCAGATGCCGTGGGGGTTCACTTCGAGGAAGGCGGCGAAGGATTTCTCCAGCAGGTCGAGATTCTTCTCCGCCGCGAGGCGGCCCACGTGAATGGCAACCGGGGTTGAGTCGCCTGCGCCCCAGGACTGGCGCAGCCGGGCGTCGCGGGCCTCTGGTTTGAAGAATGTGGTGTCCACGCCGCGACCTAGCACTCCCACGCTTTTGATCCCCATCTCGCGCAGCATTTGCGCCGTCTGGCGCGAAGGGGCCAGGGTGCGGGCGGTGTAGTTGTGGACGGCGCGCAAGACGGCCTCCGCGACGGGCTGCAGGGTGGTGAGGTGGTAGTCGCGCAGGTAGGTGTGAAAATTGGTGTGAAAGCCGGACACCACGGCAAGGCCGGCGCGGTGGGCGGCCCAGATGGCGGCGATGCCCAGAGGCGTCTCCGTGGCCACGTAGAGCACATCGGTGCCCTGCCGTTTGAACAGCCTGGCGAACCAGTTCAGCGAGGTCAGGCCCAGGCGCAGCGCGGAGTAGCCGGGCAGTGGTAGTGAATGGACGACGTGGCGCTTGTGAGGCTCATCCGCGCCCGTTCCCTCGCAGGTCGTCACCACCTCAACCTGATGCCCGCGCGCCATCAATCCCAGGGCGAGCTGGCGCAGCGTGCGCGCCACGCCGTTGATGTCGGGAGCAAAGGTGTCGGAGACGATGAGGACCCTCATGGGGCCTGAGGATGGACCCGCACTTGGAACGGCGGTAGCAGGGGCATGCGAAGATATTGTCACATGAGCTTGCTGCGGCGGGTTACTCTTTTTGTCCTACGAAGAGGTGATAGCGCCAAAGGCCGCCATAAGCTTTCCTCAAGCGGTCCACGACCGGCACAAATTGGCTGCGAAGCATGGGCTGCAACTGCCCTTCCATGCGCACATGGTTGACGCCCATCCAGCGCCGGAAGGCCGGCACGTGGGAGTCATGGAAATCCACCAGCACCATGTGGCCGCCCGGGGCAAGATCATCGCTGGCCGCCTGAATGGCCTGCTCCCAGCCGGGATTGAACATGGAAAGCGAATAGGAGCACAGCACCATGTCGAACTTGTTGTCCGGCTCGTGGATCGGGCGGTCATAGGCCGCCTGGATCAGCCGCACGCGACCGATCGAGGATTTCAATTTGGACCAGGCCTGGTCGAGCATCTGCGAGGACAGGTCAACGCCGGTGATCTTAGCCTCTGGGAAGCGGCGGCAGAGGGCCTCGATGTTGCGCCCGGTGCCGCAGCCGATCTCCAGGATGCGCGTCGGAGTGGTTACGGCGGCGGCAAGATCCAGCACTTTGTTGCGCCCGAACAGGAAGCTCCAGCGGGTGGAGTCATAGATGCCGGCGTGCAGCTTGTAATAACGCTGGAGCGCGGCCTGGCTGGTGGCGTTGGTGGCGACGGCGCTCATAGCACTTCGCCAAAGTGAAGGCTGCCGTAGGTGCCCACGCGGTCCTGCAGATGCATGCGCTCCGTCACCTCGGGCGAGAAGCGCAGCTTGGCACGAATGTCCTCAGGCACGAAATCAATGTCAAAGCCGGCGGAGCGCATCAGCACCTTGGTGCCGGGGCGGCTGTTGGCGAGGATCAGCTCCCATTCTTCACGCAGGGCGGCGGGGTTGTGGGCGGCGAGCCAGTCCTGGTGGTCGAGCAGCACGTAATGGGAATAAACGCCTGGGTTGCGGGTCAGGAAGTCCGAAACGGTCATCGTGTGCGTGTGCAGATGGTCCGCATTGGCCTTGAGAAGGGGCAGGTTCTTCTCGTGCAGGTAATTGGGGGCGCAGTCGGCGGTGTAGCTGCCGGTCAGGTACACGCGCCAAAAGTAGTTGTCCTCCACCGGCACCTCGGTGAGCACGCGCTTGAGCTTGTCGCGCACGAAACTCGTCAGCCCGCCGGGGTACTGGGTCTTGATGATCTGCATCTGCGGGCGGGGCACGCCGAGCAGGGCCATCAGTGCAGGCTGGCGCACCAGCCAGCGGGCGAACTTGCCCCAGACCTCGGGCTCGATCTGCCGGTAAATGTCGCGCTGCTCCTCAAGACTCTCGGATTCCAGCAGGCATAGCGCCATGTCGGCGAGCGCGTGGCGGCCGGCGAACAGCGTCTTGCGCATGACCCAGGCGGCGGTGCCGGAGGTGCCATGGTAGTAAAACGAGCGCTTGAAGCTCGCAGGATCAAAAACCGTGATCTTTTCATCCCAGAAGGCCTGGGCTTCCGGCTTCAGATCGGCCCGCACGCCCGCATACAGTTCGCGGAAGCGTTCGGTGGAGCCTTTGCCAAACATTTCGAACAGCGCGGCGTGGTCGCCCTTCTTGATCAGCGCGAGCTTCAGCTCCAGCACCGCGTTCTGGCGGAAGTTCATGTCAATGGCGTGAACCTCGGCGGGGCTGTCCAGGAGGTAGTCGAGGGCGTTGCAGCCGGCGCTGGTGATCATCACCACACGGCTCGCGGCGTCGAGCTTCATCAGCTCGCGGTCAATGCGCGGATCCTCCCAGGCGCAGTTGTAAATGAGCTGTGAATTGTGCACGCGCTTGAACACGAGGTCATGCGTGGCTTTGACGAGGGAACGGCGCGGTGTGTCGAGTTTACGATCAGACATGTTAGGAAAAACGTTGTTGCCGGTTGCGCATTCTTGATCCGCGACATTGTTGCATGGTGCCAGCGATGCGCTGTCACAGATCCGTCACGCTTACAGATCTGTCACGCTCAACGGCCAGCCTGTCAACGCTGACCAGCCTTGGAAAGAGCAGGCAACGTGCCAGCAGAGCTGGTACGAAGCGATGGGGCCTGCGTTGCCTTTCTCAGGCCTTCCGGGCCTGTGGCAGGACTGTCAAAGCAGCAGTGCGGAAATGGCAGGACGGCCTCAGTCTTTCGTTTTGTCAACGGTCGGAGGCGGGGCAGGGGCGGCTTGTGCGGGGGCTGGCGCGACAGGGGAGGTCGCAGGTGCTGGTGCAGGCGGAGATGAGGCCGGGGCGGTGGCCTGCGCAGGAGGTGCCGCAGCGAGCGCGGCGGCGGCTTCCTTGGCGGTCTGCACATCCAGATTGATCAACTGGGTGACGGTGCAGAACTGGAATCCCTTGGCCTTGAGGTCATCGAGCGTGGAGGGCATGGCATCGACGGTCTCCTTGTGGATGTCATGGCAGAGAATGATGGAGCCGGAGCGTGTTTCCTTCAGCAGGGTGTTGTGGACTTTGGCGATGGACTTGGGCGCGCGCCAGTCCTCCGGGTCCACATCCCACAAGATCGTGGGATAACCGAAATGCTCATGGATCATCTTCTTCTGGCTCAACGTGGCTGCCCCGTAAGGCGGGCGGTAGAGGATGGGGGCGACTCCACAGGCCTTGGTGATGGCATCGTGCGTGGTTTGCAGCTCATCCAGCACCTTGGCTTCCTTCAAATGGGTGAGCTGTGGATGGGTCCAGGTGTGATTGGCCACCTCATGGCCTTCCGCGACGATGCGTTTGACGATGTCCGGCCAGGTGGCGGCGCTTTTGCCGATCAGGAAGAAGGTGGCCTTGATGTTGCGCTCCTTCAGCATGTCGAGCAGGCGCGGGGTGTTCTGCGGGTGCGGGCCGTCGTCAAAGGTGATGGCGATCACCTTGGCTGGGACCACATGCGTTTGCGAATAGACGATCTTCGCCTCCGGCGGCAGCGTGCGCGGCAGCTTCTCAACATCAATAATCACCGTCTCAGGCTCCGCCGGCAGGGCGCGCATCACCTTCACCTCCGGCTCCCCGTCCTTGGCAGGAGCGGCGGCTGAGGGAGGTTCAACGACCGGACCAGCGGCCGGTGGCGCGGTCTGGGCAAGGGCGGTGGCTGCCAGCAGCACCGCAGCAAATGTAAGAGCAAAGGGGGACTCCATTGTCATAAAATACGCTGCCCAGAGCAATTGCCAAGGGGGAGTCGGCTCCACCGGTGCAGGAATCTCAGTGTGGGGGAAGGGGTGGCTTGGGCCTGGCGTGGCACCAGCAAAATTCAACATGGCCAAGGTCGTTCAGCAAAAGCGGCAGAGAAAAGAAGGTGGAATGGGAATCTGCACATGGTAGATTGTAGCTACGATGAGTGAGGCTATTCAATCACCCATGACCGTAGAACAGCGTCTGGCCGAGCTGGAACAGCAGTTCGTCGAACTGCGAAACCAGGTACTTGGCATCAAGCCAGTGAAAAAAGACTGGCGGAGCACTGTGGGGACGATGCCAGACGACGATCTCACGAGGAGCGCCTACAAGCTGGGTGAGGAATGGCGCAAACAGGAGCAAGAGCCTTGAGCAACCCCGATGCTGGTGCTGGACACAAACCATGCACGGGAACTTGACGTGCGCTCCACTCTTGGCCTGCGATTGCTAGGCAGTCTGGACGCCTCCGCCGATGACGTGGTCATCACGGCTATCACAGTGGAGGAACAGCAGCGGGGCTGGCTTGCGGAACTGCAACGGCAGAAGGACCCGCGCAGCCAAATTGCGGTTTACCACCGTCTCGTCCGCCAGATGGAGTTGCACGCGGCGTGGACCATCCTGCCTTGGGACATAGATGCCGTCATCCACTTCGAGGGATTGTGCACACAACGCGTTCGGATCAGCACGAACGACCTGAAGATCGCAGCCATCGCACTCGCCCACGACGCCACACTTCTCACCCGCAACACCGCAGACTTCCGACAGGTGCCGGGCTTCAAGGTTGAGAACTGGTTGAGCTAAGCGCCTTGTTCGTGAAGGC
>CAINXC010000098.1 GCA_903854655.1 uncultured Verrucomicrobiota bacterium
TCAAGACCCCCGACCTGAAGACCCTGAGCCACATGTACCGCGCGGCCTGGCACAGCGGCCTCAAAACCACCTACTATCTCCGCAGCCTCGGCGCCTCCAACATCGAGAAAGCGACGATCTCCGTCAAAAAAGAAGTCCGCGGCGCCATCAAGGAAGGCCAGGACGGCGGCCAAAACAGCGGCGACACGGGAGGCTCGCACAGCGCCGAAAAGGTGGACGCCGACCTCCGGGCGGCGAATTTTGACACCACGGCCCGGTTCGCCTCCAGCGCCAACGACGTCACCCAGCCCTCCATGGGTATGTCACCGCCGGTCACTCCCGCCAAGCGGGAGTATTCCGCCGCCGAAAAAACCACCTGCAGTATCGAAGCCATGCGCAACGGAGGTGAGTGCGAGGCCTGCCAGTAGGCTTGTAAAACAACCGTTAGCTTCGGAAACAAGCCCAGTCTGACCCCCTCTCGATAGCCGCCTTTGTTTCCTTAATGCCGGACGATGTTCGCCGCGATCTGGGTCCATGTGGGCCCCTGAGCGACGTGCATGATGACAAAATAGGTCGAATACAGAGCCACGCCGCCAGCGGCGAAAGTCCAGTTGACGCGTCTGTCGATCGCACTCTTTGCAATAAGAAGAATGGCTGCGATCAGTGCCGGACAACCGAACAGTCCGGTCCAGCCGAGTTTACCAAAAACGATGTAGGTGGCGGGGATTCTAAAAGTGGAGCCGCTAATGATGCTTAGGGTGGAAAGCATCATGAAGGGGGCGTGCACTTTGGGACGTTTCCTGTAGGCGACACCAAGTGCTACAAAAACCGCGAATGCTACCATCTCGGTCAACATCGGGAGCAGAAACTGGGGATAGGTTAGTCCGGCGGCGTGCGCATTCGGATGATCGCGCACGGAGGTTAACGCAGCACAGGTACCAAGGGTAACCACGATCGCTGCAACTGCCACGGCGAACCATCCCAAGGCCTTGTGTGTCTGCACCCTCTTCGAATCCACAAGGAAGCTCTGCACCGGGAATAGCAGTATCCATGAAAGCAGGGCCACCCCGTGCGCGATCACATAGGCTTTGGTGTGCTCGGGTATCGGGTGCTCCCCGGACTCCTTGCCCCGGAGGAGAAACGCCGAGAAACCAACCGCCGTCAGTGCAACAAAGAGCAGCGAGGCCGACAGATAATAGTAACGGTCAGCCATGGACCGGTTTGCCATCTCGCTTTCTCTGACGCGGCCGAGCCGAGGGGGTCAGGCCGCAGATCGTTAGAAAAGCAGGGCGGATTTGCGATTGGATGAAAGAAACGAGGCGCAAATCGCGTTATGTGGGTTATGCCACGTCCCCTGCGCCTGCAATTTTCCGCGGCGATTTATCATGTGATCAATCGGGGCAATTACCGGCATCCGATCTTTGCGTCGGTGGGTGCGCGATCGGCCTTCCTCAAGGCGCTCGATGAAGCGGTGATGGACTTTGGCTGGATCCTCCATGCCTTCGTCCTGCTCAACAATCATTTCCATCTCGCGCTGGAAACACCGCGAGCGAACCTGACCCAGGGCATGCATTGGCTCCAAAGCACCTTTGCGACGCGGTTCAATCGTTATCGTGGGGAGCGCGGACATCTCTTTCAGGGCCGCTTTCAGGGGCTGTTGGTGGAGCCGGGACCAGCGCTCGCGCGGGTTGTGAATTATGTTCACCTAAATCCAGTGCGGGCTGGCCTTGTGACGGTGGCGGAACTGCCGGACTATCATTGGAGCAGTCTGCCTCAGTTCATCGCTTCGAATCGCCCGGAATACCTTTCGTGCCGGGAATGGCTGAGGGAGCTGGGCCTGGCCGATGATCCTGATGGGTGGCAGCGATACCGTTGCCTGCTCACCGATTTGGCGGAGGATCCGAAACGACAAGCTGCGGATGGCTTTGAGAGGATGACACGTGGCTGGAGCATTGGCCGGGATGA
>CAINXC010000099.1 GCA_903854655.1 uncultured Verrucomicrobiota bacterium
CTCGCCTGTGTCCCCCGTGCCAGAACCTTCGGGCCTGGTCCTGGGCTCCGGCGCCCTGGTCTTCCTCTCCGCCGTCGGCGGCCTGCTGAAGATGCGCCTGCTGGGCGTGTGATCAGTCTGCCGACGTCGCTCCGCCTGCCTGACTGAACCGCAAGCTCCTTGTCACTGCCCGCAATGCAAGACGCCTATTCGACAGCCAGTGGTTACGCGACGTCGCGCTCCGGCGTGAAGCTGAAGGGCTTGGTGATGTTTTCCATCCCCCCTCTGCTCTGCCTTCTGTTTTGTGTAAAGGAACTGTGGGAACGGCACCCCGCCTATCAGTTCTTCCCGCTGCCGATCCTGGGGCTGGCCCTGCTGCTGGTGAAGGATTTGCGTTCAAGCGGGGGGAGCTGGGCGGCGGTGCCGGTTTTCCGTTATGTGTGGATGGCGCATCTGGCGGTGGCGCTGGTTTCGTTCGTGTGGCTCTCGCCCTTCCTGGCAGGCATGGCTTTGTTTCTGGCGGCGCTGGCCTTCGCCCTGGGCATGGCCGGGCGCGGCGCAGGCTGGTACTACCCGGCCCTGGTGATGTTTTTGATTCCGCCGCCGCTGGAGCTGGATTCGCGGCTGCACCACCTGCTCTCCGGCCTGGCCACGCGCCTGAGCGAGGTGTGGCTGGACAGGATCGGCGTGCAGCACGTGCTGCAGGGCTCGATCGTGGTGACGCCGGGCAAAAGTTTTTTCGTGGATGATGCGTGCAGCGGCACCAACACCCTGCTGGTGGCCACGGCGGTGGCCGTGATCCTGTGCGCCTTGATGCTCCGCCCGTGGTTCCATGCGTTGGCGGTGACGGGCACGGCGGCGCTGATCTCCGTGGCCTCCAATGTGCTGCGCATCCTGGTGGTCATCTACGGCTCCTCCATCCTCGGTAGCGGGCTGGACCAGGGGATGTCGCACGAGCTGGTGGGCCTCGCCTTCTTTTTCCTCGATCTGGTGCTGGTGCTGAGCGCGGACCGCCTCGTCAGCTTCATTTTCAACACCGTGCCCGCCGCCGCCCGCAAGGCTGATAATGCCCAGGGCGGCATGCGCCCGGTCAGGATCGCTCTGCCCGGGTCCATGGGCAGCATCGCCGTCACCGTCGTGGGGGTGGCCGCCATCGGCTGCTCCTTCGGCCTGTTGAAGGCCGCCACCAGCACCGCCAGCGGTCGCCAGCAGCCGGTGCTCAGCAGCTTCCAGATGCCCGCCAGCATCGTCGGCTGGAACATGGACGGGTGCAAGGAGGTGGAGAGCTACATGGTGCAGCGCCTGGGCGTGCAGAACCAGGTGTGGCTGTTCCACAAGGGAGGGCTGGATGCCTTCGTCTCGCTCAACTACCCCTTCACCGGCTTTCACGACACGCGCTTCTGCTACCTGGGCAACGGCTGGACCATCGACAGCCAGCAGGACGTGCAGATGCCCGGCGACAAGGCCGCGACGCTGCGCTCGCTGACCATGACCAAGATTTCTGAACTCTCCCACGCCAGCCTCTGGCTGAGCCTGTTCGACGACCACGGCCGCGTGCTGCCCTTCCCCGAGGAAGGCGCGCTCAACCGCCTGCGCAGCCGCCTGGTGCCGGACTGGACCCAGAGCGCCGACAGCGCCACCGGCAGCACCTATGTTCTCCAGGTCCTGGTGCCGGAAACGAGCCTCGCCGCCGCCGACCGCGCGGACATTGATCACATGCTCGCCGCGCTGCGCGGCGCCATCTCGCAAACCCTTGCCGGCAACGGCCCTGCAAACCTCCCACACGCAAGCCACCCATGATGAACTTCCTCACACGCCTGCGGAACCGCGCTGCGGATCCCGATTCGGACGAACGCAGCGGCCTCGATGCCTGGCTGGGCCTGGGCGCCCTGCTGGTGCTCGCCCTGCTGGGCGTGATGTTCCTGGTCTCCTCCTTCGGCGACCACGGCGAGCAGGCCCGCAGCCTGGAGGCCGAGGCACGCGACGACCTCGCCCACGGCCGCTATGCCGAGGCGCGCATCGTTGCCATGCGCCTGGTGCAGACCGGCGAGCTGGCACAGAGCGCCTGCGTGCTCGAAGCCAAGGCCCTGCAAGGCCTGGGCCGCTTCCGCGAGGCCGCCCACCTGCTCACTGGCGTCGCCCCAGACGACCACCCCGGCTACGCCCCCGCCCATGTGGCCCGCGCCGTGGGCCTGTTTGCCCAGCAGCAGCCCGAGCCCGCCGACAAGCAGGTGGATCTCGCCCTGCTCGCCGATCCCAGCAACCAGGACGCCCTGGAACTCGCCGCCCGCATCGCCGACGGCAAGAAGGACTGGAAGACCACCCTGGCGCGCATCGACGGCATCCATCTCGAAAACCGCCCCGACCTCATGCTGCTCAAGGCCAGGGCCCTGCAGTTCTCCGGCATCGAGGCCGGCGCGCTGCAGTGGGCCGCCAAGGCCGAAACCGCCCTGCGCGCCCTGCATGGCCTGGACCGCGACAGCACCGAGCGCGTGCAATACTCCATCGCCATGAGCCTGACCTTGCAGCACAAGTTCGACACCGCCGTGGACGGGCTCGTGAAGAACACCCATGCACCCCAGGCGCGCCAGGTCATCGGCGGCGTTTACTTCGCCTGGAGCCAGTACCTCAAGAGCGTGCCCGGCCTCGACCAGTCCCGCGTCCTGGAGCTGCTCCAGAAAGGCCTCGAATTCTGCCCTGACAACCAGGACCTCCTCACCGCCTTCCTCAACGAGTGCGACTCCTCCACGCCCGATGATGAAAGCCGCCGCCAGATGATGGCGCGCGTGCTCGGCGGCGGCGGTGTGCCCACCTCCTTCCTGCACTACTACCTGGGCGCCCAGGATTGGAAGCACGGCAACGCCGAGGCTGCCCGCAGCCACTTCGAGATGGCCTGCAAGATCAACCCCGGCTTCCAGGCCGTGACCAACAACCTGGCCATGGCCATTGCCGCCCTTTCAGACGATCCCAAGGACCTCAACCGCGCCCTCGCCATGATGGAGCCCCTCGTCAAGCAGGAGCCCGGCAACCCCTATTTCCTGGACACCCGCGGTCACGTCCTGGCCAGGCTCGGCCGCCTCGACGCCGCCGTGCGCGACCTGGAAACCGCCCTGCCCGGCATCCGCGACAAAGGCGACACTCACGCCAAGCTTGCCGAGGTGTACGAAAAGCTCGCCATGCACGACCTCGCCACCCAGCACCGCCAGGCCTCCATCGCCGTGGCTGCTGCAAAATGAGCTGAAAGGCTCTAAAGCGGGCGCGCACCATGGCGTCCCCACACGGGCAACGTCATCGCCAGCCCCGATCATACCCCGTCACCAACGCAAAATCGGCGCTCAAACTGAGCGCCGTTCTTGATGAAAAAGGAAACAACTTGCGGGGCGGACTACTCGCCGTCGCGGCCGATGGCTTCCACCGGGCAGCCGGCCAGGGCTTCTTCGCACAGCGCGCGCTCCTCGTCGGTCTCCGCCTGCTTGTACACGTAGGAGTGGCCGCCGTCGTCATCGCGCTTGAAATTTGCGGGCGCGGTCTCGCGGCACAGGTCGCAGTCGATGCATTGATCATCCACGTAATAGGAGCCTGCCACGTTCTGGGCGTATTTGTTTGAGACGTCAGCCATTGTATTGTTCTTGGGATTTGGGGTGCCGAAACTAGTGCCTCACGCCAGGGTTTCAATTGTTTTTTGCAGGCGCAAGAACGGGGCGCTCAGTAGCAACGTCCGTGCCTTGACCGGGACCGCATTCTCTGAAAGGTGCCCGTATCATGGCCGATCACATCCCCCCCACCGCAATCAAGCCGCTGAGCCCCCAGGAAGGCTGGCACGTGCAGCACCTGTTCTTCCACGTCAACCACAGCCAGTGGTCGCTGCAGGACGACGATGAAAAGACCGCCGCCTGCGCGAACCTGGAAAAGACCCTGGCCCGCATCCGCAGCCACCCTGACACCCAGGTGCTGGCCTTCAGCATGGTGGGCCCGAAGTCCGACATCGGCTTCATGATCCTCACCCCCGACCTGCACGATTCCGACCGCTTTGCCAAGCAGCTCGCCCTCGCCCTGGGGCCCGATGTGCTGCTGCCCGCCTACAGCTATCTGTCGATGACCGAGCTGAGCGAGTACACCACCCCCGAGTCCGAATTCAAGCTGGAGCTCGTCGAGAAGGAAAAACTCACGGAAGGCAGCGAAGCCTTCGAGGCCCGCCTCGCCGAATGGCGCGCCCGCATGAAGAAGTACAACAGCGACCGCCTGTACCCGAACATGCCGGACTGGCAGGTCATGTGCTTCTACAACATGAGCAAGCGCCGCAACGTGGAGCAGAACTGGTACGCCACGGATTTCGACGCGCGCCGCAAGCTCATGGGCGGCCACGCCCGCGTGGGCCGCACCTGGGCCGGCAAGGTCCGCCAGCTCATCACCGGCTCCACCGGCCTGGACGCCGAAGAATGGGGCGTGACCTTGTTTGCGCACGACACCTACCACATCAAGGGCATCGTCTATGAGATGCGCTTCGACGAGGTGAGCGCCGTGTACGGCGAGTTCGGTGACTTCTACATCGGCATCCAGCTTCCCTTTGCGGAGCTGGTGTCGCGCGTGCTGGTGTAGGCCGGCGCTCAAAGTGGCAACCGTCGCCCTCGATGGGGCTCAAAAATGATGCGCGGAGCGCCTGGATCGAAGGTCCAGCGCTCCGGGCTAGACTGCGGGCACCCACCGAGCACGGGAGGGAGGCATGGCGCTGCGCGCAAGGCATTTTGATTTCACGCCGAGGGCGGCATGAGCCACTTTGGGTGCCACCGTTCCCTTCGACGGGGCTCGAAACCAAACCAAATGCACGAAGCGCCTGAATGAGGCGGAAGTCAGCCCTCGACTTCGCTGCCTTCATTTTCTGTCTTTTTTCAGAATCATCAGCCCAACTGAAATTTTGAAAAAAAGTTTGCTCTGGGGGTGGTTTTATGAGAAAGCTTAATAAAGCTAAACAATCAAGAGTCACTGAGTTTATGAGTGCCAAGCGAACTGCTGTCATGTTGTCCTTTGCCCTGCTCTTCTTTGCAGGTGCTGCGTCGGCACAGTACGGCTACACCCCGCAGGGGCCGCCGCCTGGTGGCGTGGCCACCGCGCCGCCTCCAGGCACCGGCTACTACTACAACAACACACCCCAGCAGGGCACGATGGATCCGAACATGGGCATGGCTCCCTATGGCAGCGGCGGGGCGTCGTATGTGGGGCAGCAGAACTATCCGCCGCCCCAGAGCGCGGCAATGATGGCGCCTCCAACGCCTCTGCTCAGCTACGGCCAGTTGGAAGCCGATTACATTTACACCACTTACAAGGACAAGAGCCTCAACGCCAGCAACGGTGCCGCCATCTCGTTGATGGCCAAGCTGTTCGACCCGTTCTTCCTGCACTTCGGCGTGGACATGGGCAACGGTTCCACGACCTCCTACTCCGCCAAGAACTACAACTTCAGCACCGTGCACCTGGGCGCCGGCGGGTACATCAAGCTGGCCGACAATGTGCACCTCACGGGAGAGGTGGGCTTTGTCTATGCGCACGTGGACACCGCCGGCAACAGCGTCGGCTTCTCCGACGGTGCGGTGTACATGATGCCGGGCGTGCGTTTTGCCGCGACCGACTCGCTGGAGTTCGACGGCCGCATGACCGCGACCAGCGCCAGCAAGTACGACAGCTTCATTTTCGACGTGGCGGGCTACTACAAGCTTTTCTCGCAGATGGATGTGGGGCTGGACGTGGGCTTTGGCGACACGAGCACCACGTACAAGGCCGGCGTGCGTTTCCGCTGGTGACCTGATGTGACGAACTTCATCCGCGCATGGGTCAGGCGCGGACGATTCGGAGCGTCTCCGGGTTGGTGGACCCGGGGGCGCTTTCTTTTGCAGGGCTCCGGGCCTTCACGCCTTGCGTGTTTTCACGCCTCGCGCGCGCTCCGGGAAGCAGGTGGTGCAGATTTCGCACACGGTGCCGTCGCAGCCGCGCGCCGGGCAGTGCTCGCGCCCGTAGTAGATGATCTGCAGGTGCAGGGCGTTCCAGGCCTCGCGGGGGAAGAGGCGCTTCAGGTCACGCTCGGTCTGGAGCACGGACTGGCCGCTGGTGAGCTTCCAGCGCTGGGCCAGGCGGTGGATGTGGGTGTCCACCGGAAA
>CAINXC010000100.1 GCA_903854655.1 uncultured Verrucomicrobiota bacterium
CTGGTGCCCAGGCGGACTGGCTTTACACCCCGCAGTGGCAGCTCAAACCGCTGCTGTCTGTTTCGCCTGAAGCGCAGTCTGCCGACCACCTGCCAGACAACGCCATCCTCGCTGCCAAGCTCAGCGCCAGTGCGGCTGAATTCAGCACCCATCTGGGTCTGAACCAGCGCCTTGCACGATGGGAGCCGCAACTGCATCAACTGTGTCAGTCTTACATCCTGGCCGCCTTCAAAAAAATCGGCTGGCGTCCCAAACTCAACGAGGTCATCTCACTCACGGCGCTGCAAAAACGTCTCAAAGTGCCGGCCAAACATGAGCGCCTGCTGCGCCGTTTGCTGACACTGCTGGAGCAGGATGGTCCCCTGCAGGCGGTGCCCGCCGATGAGAAAACATGGCGTGTTGCCTCCCTGCCCGCCGCGGCAAATGTCACCAAGCTCTGGCGTGAAATCGTCTTCGATTTCCCTTCCTTCCATCCTGAACTCATCCTGCTCAATCGCTGCGCCAGTGCTCTGCCTGAGGTGTTGCGTGGCACTTGTGAGACCGCCCGGTTGATCTCGCCGAACATGCTGGAGCACTTCCAGGCTGACTCGGTCCTCACGCGCGTTTACAACCACATCGTCGGCGAAACCGTGGCCGCAGCTCTCGCACATCTGCCTGAAGGCCGCAGCACCCGCATCCTCGAAATAGGTGCCGGCACCGGCGGTGTGACCGCCAGCGTGCTGCCCTGCCTCCCCGCCACTGCGGTCGAATATCGCTACACCGACCCCACGGACCGTTATTTTGATCAAGCCCGGCAGAAGTTCTCGGATTATGCCGGCGTGACCTATCAGGCACTCGATCTCAATGTGCCGTTGGAGGATCAAGGTTTCGCCACTGAGCGTTTCGACATCGTCATCCTCTCCAATGCCCTGTCCCAAACTCAGGATGTGCAGCAAAGCCTCACAAGGACGCGGCAGCTTCTCGCTCCCGGCGGCCTGCTGATCGTGTTGGAGACGGACCGCCCCTCGGCATGGCATGATCTGGTGCTGGGGCTGGAAGAACGCTGGTGGCAGTTCCAAGATACCGCACTACGCGCCGAACATCCGCTGCTGCCTGCGGCCGACTGGCGCAAGCTGTTGCAGGCCGCTGGCTTTGCCGACATCGAGGTCACCACGGACCCAACCCATGACATCTCCGCCGGCCAGGTCGTGCTGCTTGCTCGTGGCCCTGCGGCAAATCTCCTGAAAACTGAAGCCGCTCCGGTCGAAGCGGATGAGCCAGGCAGTTGGTTGATCTTTGCAGATGCCGGCGGCCTTGCCGACCAAGCCGCCCAGTTGCTACGCCAGCGCGGAGAGACCTGCCTCATGGTACGCCCAGCGGACACCTTCGCCCGCCTCTCCGCAGAAGAAGTGACCCTCCGCCCTGCAGCGGCCGAAGATTACGTTCGGCTGTTTTCCGCCGAACATCGCCTCGAACGACTGCGCGGTCTTGTGCATCTGTGGAGTTTGGACGCGCCCGCAGGCTGGGAAGTGTCCACCGCCGCACTCGCAGCGGCACAGACCTTCGTCACCCACAGCCCGCTTTATCTGGTGCAGGCCTTCTATGGCGCCCAGCTTGCAGTCGGGCCGCAGCTTTGGTTCGTCACTCGTGGCTCCCAGCCCGTGGGCGC